>DASVSK010000038.1:0-15405 GCA_036388135.1 Pyrinomonadaceae bacterium
GTCGACCTCGGTTCGTGGGGGCGGGGAGGTTTCTTTCGGTGCGCCTCGCGCGAGGCGTGTGTGCGGCGGCGGCGAGCGCGGCGGCCTGTCGGAAAGTGGATGCGGCGTGGGCTCGTCTCTTCACCGCCCCAGAGGAAAGCATGAAGATTTACATCAGCGGACTTTATTGCGGGACCAACCCGCAGCCCGGCGTCGGGATCGCGCGCTCGCTGCGCGCGGCCTACCCGGAGGCGACACTGGTCGGCGTCGAGTATTCGAACCGCAGCTCGGGGCTTCACTGGACGGACTTCGACGAGCTGTGGCTGCAACGGCCGTGGGACGAGCTGAGCCTGACGGACTACGGCGCGCGCATCGGGGAGATTCTCGACTCGGGGGCGCTGTGGAGTTCGGGGAGCGACCTCGAATCGCTGTGGCTCTCGGACGTCTTCCCCGACGGCCACCCGAACCTGCTCACGCCGCCCGGCGGCGCGATGAAACAGATCGCCAAGCCCGCCGTCCCCGCGCACGCGGGGCTGCCGCTGCGCATCCCCACCTTCATCTCGACCGACTGCTCGGACTGGGAGATACACGCCTTCTGCCGCCGCTACGACTGGCGCGTCTGGCTCAAGGGGCCCTACTACGACGCGGCGCGCGTCGGGTGCTGGCCCGACTTCGAGGCCGTCCGCTCGGCGCTCACGCGCGTCTGGGCGACCGAGCGTCTCTTCCTCCAGTCGCACGTCTCGGGCTACGAGGAGTCGGTCGTGCTCTCGGCTTACAAGGGCGAGATGGCGGGCTGCGTCAGGATGCGCAAGCGCGAGATCACGCCGGAGGGTAAGACCTGGGCGGGCGACGTGACGGAGGTGCCGGAGGAGTTCGCCGCCACGCTGCGCGGGATCGTGCGGAAGTTGAACTGGACGGGCGGCGCGGAGCTCGAGATGGTGCGCGACGCCGAGGGGCAGCTCTGGCTGCTCGAATGGAACCCGCGCTTCCCGGCCTGGATTCACGGCGCGACCATCGCCGGGCGCAACATGCCGGGGCTGCTGGTCGAGACCGCGACGGGCGTGGCGGCGCAGCAGGAGCGGCACGTCAGCGAGGAGTTCACGCGCGTGGTGCTGGAGGTGCCGGTGCGCCCGCAGCTCCCGCTGCCGCCGCTGCCCGAGCCCTTCGCAGGGGCCATCGGCCACTCGCTCAAGCACCCCTCGGGTCTGCCCGCGCTGGCCGAGCGGCTCCACAAGCTCAACCCCGAGATGTTGCTCGGGGCCGACGGCAGCGGGAACGGCAACGGCAACGGTCACGGCAAATCGGAGAACGGCAACGGCCGCAAGTCGGAGGCGGTTTGCGTGGGCGAGGTTCCGGACTCCTTCATACGCGACCTGTCCGGCTACCGCTTCGCGGAAGTCGCCACCCCTTCGTGGCTCTACCTCGACGGGACGGCCTCGGAGGTCTTCGGGCGCGCGGCGACGCTGGCCGAAAGTCTGAGCACCCCGGACGTCGCCGTCGTCAACGCCTACAGCATCAAGACGAACCCGGACGCGCGTTTGATTAAGCTCGCGCTCGACCGCGGGTTCCTCGCCGAAGCCATCAGCCTCCTCGAAGTGCAGAAGGCGCTCGAAGTCGGGTTCAGGCCCGACCAGGTGGTCTTAAACGGCCCCGGCAAGTGGTGGCCGGAAGGGCTCATGCCGAGGGAGCAGATGCACGCCGTCTTCTGCGACTCGGTCGCCGACCTCAGGCGCGTCGTCGCCGCCGTGAAGGCGGGCGAGATGAGCGCGAAGACGGTAGGCGTCCGGCTGCGCACGCCGCAGATCGCCTCGCGCTTCGGCATCCCCGTCGACGCGCCCGACTCCTTCAAGGCGCTGGTCGAGGCCGTCGGGCTGCTGCCCACCAACTGCGCCTTCGGCATCCACTTCCACATGGCGAGCAGCAACGTCGGCGTCAGCCAGTGGTGGCACCTCTACGAGTCGATGCTCCGCTGGTGCCGCTCGGTCGAGGCGCTGACGGGCCGGCCCGTCGAGACGCTCGACGTCGGCGGCGGCTGGTTCCCCGACGACTGGCACGAGGACTCGGGCGAGCGCTTCTCGGGCGCGGTGGCGCGCGCGCGCCAGCACCTGCCGCACGTCAGGCAGATCATCTCCGAGCCGGGCAAGGCCATGGCGCAGCCCTCGATGGCGCTCGCCATGCGGCTGCTGGAGATTCAGGAGATGGACGAGGGGGAGGTGGAGGCCGTCGTCGACGGCTCCATCGCCGAACTGCCCATGCACGCCTTCCAGCCGCACCGCATCCTCGGGCGCGACGCCGCGACGGGCGAGTGGCGGCCGCTCAGGCGCGGGAAGACGCGGCTCATGGGGCGGCTCTGCATGGAGCACGACGTGGTGGCCTGGAACGTGGAGTTGCCGGAGGGGGTCGGAGCCGGCGACGTCCTCATTTTCTGTGACGCGGGAGCTTATGATAGGAGCATGTCTTATGTCTTCGGCCGTGGGTAAAGGACTGGTTGAGATTAACGAGACCGACTTCGTGGACGCCGCGGGGGCGCTGGAGAAGTGGGAGCACTGGCCCGCCTCCACCATCTCGCACCACGGGGAGGCCTGCTGTGAAATAGCGCGCGAGTGGGTGTTCTCCACCGACTTCGCGCAGCTCGGCGGCGCGAGCCTGCTGACGGGCCCGCGCTGGGTGCGCCACAGGTACCCGTGGGGGCCGTCGCGGTGGCCCATCCACTGGTGCGAGGCCGTGCGGCAGAAGTCGCTCGACTGCGGCGCGCTCGCCGCGCTCTCGCACGAAGTCTTCCGCGCGCGCGGCCTCAAGAGCTTTCCGGCGCAGTTCATCCAGCAGTTCACCGAGGACGCGACGCGGGACTGGCAGAGCCGCTGGGCGGAGAAGCAGACCCCGTCGGAGTGGATCAGGGAGGACTTGATCTACCACGAGGGCTGCGCCGTGGCGACGGCCGGGCAGGAGCTCAAGGTGTGGGACTCGACCGCGGCCTGGTGGGTCAACACCAAGCAGTTCGGCGGCTACCACGGCGTGCTCGCGCTCAGAATCTTCGACGCGCAGGCCGGGCCCGACACCGTCTACCGCTGGGGCGCGCACACGGTCGTCCCGAACGTCTGGCAGAAGATCGAGCGGGCGCGCGGCGACTTCGCCTGAAGCGCCGCGGCTCTGAGCCGAAAGGCCCCGCGAGCGGGGCGAACAAGGGGGAGCGAGCGATGGGTCTGGACATCTTCAAGGAGCGGGGCGTCCCGCTCGAAAAGCAACAGTTCACGTGGCGCGACATGGTTCAAGCGCCCACCAGCAAGCTCGACGACGACGCGTTCACGCGCGTCCGCATCATCCTGATGAACGGGCTGGAGTCGGAGGCGAACCGCTTCAGCCACGCGTGCGCGCGCATGAACCGCGAGCTGCAACTGCCGCTCGCGCGCGTCCGCCGCGTCGAGCAGCACCAGCAGACTTTAGTCAACTGGCTGCTGCCCGCCGACCTCTCGCCGCTCGAGACGACGCTCGCCTTCGAGCAGGTCGCCATCGAGGTCACGGCCTCGGTCGCCGAGCGCGAGCCCGACGAGTACATGGCGCAGGTCTACCGCTTCGGGCTGCTCGAAGACTTCGACCACCTCTACCGCTTCTCCGCCCTCTACGACCGCGTCGCGGGCGGCGACGCCAACAACATCATCCAGGGCTACTCCGACATCATGCCGGGACGCCCCACGGCGGTCGAGCACCGCGACCCCACGGACGACCTGCGCGAGCACTACGACAAGCGGAAGGCCGCGCCGCTCACCAAGCTCCACGCCGTGACCATCATGGCGGCCGAGAACCAGACGCACGACTACTACATGACCATCGGCCCGCAGTTCGCCGACCCCGTCGCCCGCCAGCTCTACGCCGAGATCGCCTCCATCGAGGAGCAGCACACCACACAGTACGAGTCCATCATCGACGCCTCCGAGACGTGGATGGAGAAGTGGCTGATGCACGAGGCGATGGAGGTCTACAACTACATGGGCTGCTCGCAGTACGAGACGAACCCGCGCGTCAAGGCCGTCTGGGACCGCTTCCTCGACTACGAGCTGGGCCAGCTCCACTTCGTCATGGAGCTGTTCAAGCAGGTGGAGAACCGCGACCCGGCCGAGGTGCTGCCCGCGGAGCTTCCCGAGCCCATCGAGTACAGGAGCCACCGCGAGTTCGTCCGCGAGACGCTCGCGCGCGAGGTCGACCTGCGCGCCTCCGGGACGCAGTTCGTCGACAAGGGCGACGAGCCCGAGCGGTCGCTCGCCTACCGCGAGCAGTTGAACTCCGAGGGCTCGCCGACCGAGACGGTGGCCGCCGGCTACAGGTGGACGCCGGGGACCGAGCTCGCGGCGGACGCGACGGCCAAAGGGAAAGGAGCGTGAGCGATGAAGAGCACGGGAACAAAGAGCGCGCCCGACGGGCTCGAGGGGAACCGCACCGGGATGATGGTCGCGCCCGAGATGGCGGGCGAGATGGCCGAGGGCGCGGCCGCCGCCGAGCCGAGTTCCGAAGGCGGGGCGGAGGCGCTCGCGGCCGAGCGCGCCGTCTACATCAAGGAGGGCTTCCCCGTCGGCTCGCTGCCGACGCTCCCGGCCGGGCGGGAGCCCGAGGTGGGCGTGGAAGAGGCCGGGATGGCGGTGCTGCTCGACAAGCTGAGCGAGCGTCTGTCCTTCGAGCGCATGGGCACGCGCCTGTACGACGCCCTCATCAACAAGTGCGAGGCGCTCGGCGAGAGCTCGCCGGGGCCGACCCTCGCGCAGCTCCGCGAGATTCGCGAGGACGAGCTGCGCCACTTCCTGCTCCTGAACGGGACGGTCACGTCGCTCGGCGGCGACCCGACGGTGATGAGCCCCTGCGCCGACACGGCGCAGGTCGCGTCGCTCGGCATCCTACAGGTCTTGACCGACCCGAGGACGTCCGTGGCCCAGTGCCTCCAGGCCATCCTGACGGCCGAGCTGACCGACAACGACGGCTGGCAGATGCTCATCAACCTCGCCGGTAACCTCGGCTTCGACGAGATGGCGACCGAGTTCGAGGGCGCGCTCGCCAACGAAGAGGAGCACCTGGCGAGCGTACGCGGCTGGCTGGAAGAGCACGTGCTTACGCAAGCGCAGGCTTGAGCTAAAGGCTAAAGGTGAAGGGCGAAAGTGAAGAAGAAGCCCGCGGCCCTGATTCCTAAACCGGGAATCAGGGCCGCGGGCTTCTCACTTCGGGCTCGCGCCGCGGGCGCGTCCGCACTTTCGCCCTTCACCCTTCGCCTTTCACCTTTAGCTTCCGCCCTTCACTCGGGGACGACCGCGACGCGGAAGCCGGCCAGCGCCCACTCCTCTTCCCCCTCGATCAGCCTGATGAAAGAGAAGTCGCCCGGCTCGTTCGAGCCGACGGCGTAGCAGGTCGCGTTGCCCTGCTCGTCGCGGTAGAAGCCCAGCTCGAGCGTCTCCGTCTCAGACCACTCGGGGTGAAAGAGCGTGCCGACGAGGTTGAAGACGGCGGGCGGGCAGATGGTCGCGCGGTAGCCGCGGGGCAGGAGCGAGCGCGCGCGCCAGTCGTCGTTGAGCACGCGGACGAATTCGCGCAGGGTAAGGTAGTTGTGCGCGTAGCGCGTGCCGTTGACCATCCCGGCGCGCCCGAGGTAGGCCGCGAAGGGGTCGGCCGAGGCGTCGTGGCCGTAGGGCGTGCCGTAGAACTGCTTGTTGCCGGGCAGGTAGCGCGGCTTCCGCGTCGCCTCGACGCCGACGACGCGCCCCTGGTGCCGCGCGTGCCCGCGGAAGAGCTGTTCGCGGTAGCTGCCCCCGTGCTCGCGCGCCCTCGTGAAGTCGCGCGACGCCTTCGGGTAGAGGCGCGCCGCGTACGCGTCGTCGAGCGGCAGGGCGTCGGCCGAGGGGATGACGTGCCACTCAATCCCGAAGTGGCTCAGCCCGCCCGCGACCTCCGGCGACAGCTCGAAATCCCGCGCCTCCGCGGCCAGCAGCTCCGCGCCCGCGTCCAGCCCGAAGAACTCCCGCAGCCTCCCCGCCCTCCCGCCGTCCCAGTCGGCCATCGAATCCTCCCTTTTCCGTGACACCTCCGACACTGTAATACATCTCAATCACAAATTTCTTGTGACGAAGGCTGGCGAGACAACTAATAGATTCGTCCGTTCATCCTCGCATAACTGTATCTCGGCGCGTGCACGAAGTAGTAACCGGACGGCGCGGCGCGGCGTCTATCTATAAGACAGTGGTAGAGAAAAGTTCAAGTATGCTTATTACGTCCATTTCACAAGTGTTTCGCGCGGCGGCGCTCGCCTGCCTCGTGGCCGCCTGCGCGCTCTCCGGCGCGGCCTGCGGGGGCTCCGGGTCGTCCGCCCAGACCAGGGAGAACGGCAAGGGCGGGCCGGGCGCGGGCGAAACGGCCGCCGAGGCCGCGCCCCCCGTCGCCGTCACCACCTCCACGGCCGCCGCGCGCGAAGTCCCCTCCTACGTCCAGGCCACCGGGAGCCTCGTCGCCGAGGAGACTTCCGACGTCGCGTCGCAGGCTTCCGGTCAGGTCGTCTCGACGCCGGTTAACGTCGGCGCTTTCGTCCGACAGGGCGATGTCATCGCGCGCCTCAACGACCGCGACGCGCGGCTGCGCCTGCAACAGGCGCAGGCCGGCGTGCAGCAGTCGGTGGCGGCCGTCCGTCAGGCCGAGGCGCGGCTCGGCCTGCGACCCGGCGGGAACTTCGAGGCCAGCAGCATCCCCGAGGTGCGCGCCTCGGGCTCAAACCTCGAACAGGCGCAGGCGCAGCTCCGTCTGGCCGAGGCGAACGAGCGCCGCTACCGCATACTGGTCGAGACGGGCGACGTGGCGATGAGCACCTACGACCAGTTCCGCACGGCGCGCGACACGGCGCGCGCGCAGGTCAACGCCGCGCGCCAGCAGCTCGAAGTCGCCCTCAACACCGCGCGCCAGAGCAACCAAGCCGTGCAGAGCGCCGAGGCGGCGGTCGAGACGTCGCGCGCGCAGGTCGCCATCGCGCAGAAGGCCGTGGCCGACGCCGTCATCCGCGCGCCCTACGCCGGCTACATCAGCAACCGCCCCGTCGCCGTCGGCGAGTACGTCACCCCGGCCTCGGTCGTGGCGACCGTGCTGCGGACGAACCCCATCAAGCTGCAACTGCTCGTCCCCGAGGCGGACGCGCCGCACCTACGCCCCGGCATGGGCGTTTCGCTCGAGGTCGACGCGTTCAGGGACAGGAAGTTCGCGGGCAGCGTGTCGGCCGTCAACCCGGCCATCGACCCGGCCTCGCGCTCGGCGACCGTCGAGGCGCTCGTCCAGAACCCCGACAACGCGCTCCGCTCCGGCATGTTCGCCACCTCGCGCATCGCGCGCCAGGGCGGCGGCCGCGCCGTCTACGTCCCGCGCGCGGCCGTCCTCTCCGACCAGAACACGCAGTCGTACCGCGTCTTCGTCATCCAGGGCGACACCGCGCGGCTGCGCGTCGTGCAGATAGGCACGGTAGAGGGCGACACGATCCAGATACTCTCGGGCGTCGAGGCCGAAGAGACCGTGGCGACCAGCAACCTCCAACAGCTCTTCGAGGGCGCGCGGGTGAGGGTGGAGCAGTAGGGAGTAGACAGTAGTCAGTAGTCAGTAGAAAGCCATTCGTATGCGAGTCTTTCATTTGCCAGCGTCAACGTCAGCAGGGCGGAGCCTACTGTCTACTGACTACTGTCTACTGTCTACTGTCTCGGAGATTTTATGCAGAAGTTAGCCGAAATTTGCGTCCGGCGGCCCGTCTTCGCCACCGTCATCGTCCTGCTGCTGACCGTGGTCGGCGGCTTCTCGTTCTTCACGCTCGGCGTCGACCGCTTCCCGAAGATCGACCTGCCGACCGTCAACGTCTCGACCACGCTCCAGGGCGCGGCGCCCGAGGAGATGGAGACCGAGGTGACCGACCTCATCGAGGGCGTGGTCAACACCGTCCCCGGCATCGACGAGATGCGCTCGACCTCCTCGCAGGGGCGCTCGCAGGTCACCATCACCTTCAACCTCGAAAAAGACCCGGACGTGGCGACGCAGGAGGTGCGCGACAAGGTCTCGACCATCATCAACCGCCTGCCCGAGACGGCCGACGCGCCCGTCGTCACCAAGTCCGACCCCGACTCGCAGCCCGTCATCCAGTTCGCCGTCAGCGCGCCGCGCTCATCAATCGAGCTGACCGACCTCGTCCAGAACCAGATTCAGGAGCGGATGGAGTCGGTCGACGGCGTCGGCGAGGTCGTCATCTACGGCGGCCGCCAGCGCCAGATCAAGGTCTACCTCAACCCCGAGCGCATGCGCGCCTACAACCTCTCGACGACCGACGTGGTCAACGCCCTGCGCGCGCAGAACCTAGAGCTGCCCGGCGGCAACCTGAACGAGGGCGCGAAGATCGTCTCGCTGCGCACGATGTCGCGCGTCCACGACGTCGAGGGCTTCAACCAGATAGTCGTCGCCTCGCGCAACAAGTACCCGGTCAAGATCAGCGACGTCGGCCGCGCCGAGGACACCGGCGCGGACCCGACCTCGGCGGCCTCCCTCAACGGCACGCCGTCGGTCTCGCTCGCCGTGCGCAAGCAGTCGGGCGCGAACACCGTCGCCGTCATCGCCGCCATCAAGCAGCGCATGGCCGAGATTCAGCCGCTGCTGCCGCCCGACGTCAAGGTCGCCGTCACGCGCGACCAGTCGGAGTTCATCGAGACTTCCCTGCACGCCATCGAGGAGCACCTCGTCGTCGGCGGCCTGCTGGCGGCCATCATCGTCTTCCTCTTCCTGTGGAACTTCCGCTCGACGGTCATCGCCGCGCTCGCCATCCCGACCTCCATCATCTCGGCCTTCGCCGTCATCGCCTGGCTCGGCTACTCGCTCAACCAGATGACGATGCTCTCCCTGACGCTGATGGTCGGCATCGTCATCGACGACGCCATCGTCGTCCTCGAAAACATCTACCGCTTCGTCGAGGAGAAGGGGCTCCACCCCTTCCAGGCGGCGATTGAAGGCACGCGCGAGATAGGGCTCGCCGTCATGGCGACGACGCTCTCCTTGCTCGCCGTCTTCATCCCCGTCGGCTTCATGACGGGCATCGTCGGCCGCTTCATGTCTTCGTTCGGGCTCACCTCGGCGGCGGCCATCGCCGTCTCGCTCATCGTCTCGTTCACGCTGACGCCGATGCTGGCCGCGCGCTGGATCAAGCCGCGGAAGGACGCGCTCACGCCCGAGGGGATGCCGATGACGAACGTCGACGCGGCGGGCGCGGGCGGCGGCGAGGCGGACAACCACCACGTCGTCCCGGCCCGCGCCAACCCGGACGCCGACTTCGAGGAGGACGAGGCGCGCGGCGCGCCGCAGCACCACTCGTCGAAGGAGGGGCGCTTCTACAAGCCCATCGACCGCGGCTACACGTGGATGCTCAGGTGGTCGATGGCGCACCGCTGGGCCATCGTCGCCATCTGCGTCGTGGTCGTCGCCTCCATCCTGCCGCTCTACCGCTGGGTCGGCTACAACTTCCTGCCCGAGGAGGACGAGTCGGCCTTCCAGGTCTCGCTGCGCATGCCGCAGGGGACGAGCCTCGCCGCCACGCAGTCCGTCCTCGAACGCATCGCGCGCGACATACGCGAGCAGACGCCGGGCATCCGCGACACGCTGGCGCTCGCCGGCTTCGGCCGCGGCGGCGGCCCCAACGGCGGCACCATCAACGTCAGCCTCCTGCCGGTCGACGAGCGCGAGTCGTCGCAGGCCGAGCTCATCCAGCGCACGCGCCAGATGATACAGAAGCGCAAGTACCCGAAGGAGTTTCAGATCGGCGTCTCGGGCACGTCCTCCATCGGCGCGAGCATCGGCCTCGGCCGCGGCGGCTCGTCGGTCGGCTTCTACATCAGCGGCCCCGAGATGCAGAAGCTCGACGAGTACTCGAAGCGCCTGGTCGACCGCATCAAGGACGACGACAGGCTGTTCCGCGACGCCGACCGCTCGCTGCTGCTCGGCAACCCGGAGCTGCGCGTCATCATCGACCGCCAGCGCGCGGGCGACCTCGGCGTCGAGGCCGGCGACGTCTCGCAGGCGCTCAACGTCCTCGCCGCCGGGCAGCGCGTGACGACCTTCAGCGAGAACTCGGAGCAGTACGACGTGGTCGTGCAGGCCGAGGAGGAGTACCGGCGCACGCGCGAGAGCCTGAAGGACTTCACCGTCGCCTCGGCGTCGGCCGGGACGGTCAGCCTCGACCGCCTCGTCGAGCTGGAGTCGGGGACGAGCGCCGCGTCCATCGACCGCCTGAACAGGCAGCGGCAGGTGACGGTCTCGGCCGGCATCGCGCCGACCGCGTCGGAGTCCGAGGCGGTCGAGGCCATCCAGCGCTACGCGGCCGAGCTGAAGATGGAGCCGGGCTACCGCACGGGCGTGACGGGCCAGTCGAGGGAGCTTGCGCGCGCCAACCAGTCGTTCATGCTCGCCTTCCTGCTCTCGTTCATCTTCATGTACCTGATCCTGGCGGCGCAGTTCGAGTCGTTCATCCACCCCGTCACGATCCTGCTGACGCTGCCGCTCTCGGTGCCCTTCGCGCTGCTCTCGACGCTCATCGCCGGGCAGCGGCTCAACATCTTCTCGGCGCTCGGCATCCTGCTCCTGTTCGGCATCGTCAAGAAGAACGCGATTCTCCAGATAGATCACACGAACGAGCTGCGCGCGCACGGCATGGAGCGCTACAGCGCCATCATCCAGGCGAATCGCGACCGCCTGCGCCCCATCCTGATGACGACCATCGCGCTCGTCGCGGGCATGATCCCGCTCATCCTCGGCTCGGGCGCGGGCGCGGCCACCAACCGCTCCATCGGCGTGCTCGTCGTCGGCGGGCAGTCCATGTGCCTGCTGCTGACGCTGCTCGCGGTGCCGGTCTTCTATTCGCTCTTCGAGGACGCGAAGGATTCGACCGTGTGGTCGCACGTCGGCGCGGGCTTTAGCAACTTCGGCGGGGGCTTGCGCCGCCGCGCGGGCGAAGCCTACGCGTCGGCCGCCGCCGGACTCTCGCGCAAGACCAAGCCGACGGCGGGCGCGCTCCGCAGGCAGGAACAGAAGGACAGGTATGCAGACCAGGCATCGGGTGATTGAGGCGGCGCGGCGCGTGCGCCGAGTCATTGAGAGTTCGAGACTGCGGGCGGTCTTCGGACGTTCGGGTGGGCGAGCGGGCGTCGGACGTCCGGGCGCGCGCGCGGGCTTCGCCGCGTCGCTCGTCGCCGCGTCGCTCGTCGCCGCGCCGTGCGCCGCGCTCGCGCAGAACCAGACGCCGCCGCCGCCTTCGACGACGCGGCAGCCAGCGCCGCCCGCCGGCACGACGTCGACGCAGCAGCAGCGCAACCCCGGCTCGAATCCGCCGCCGACCACGCAACTGCCGCCCAACTCTTCTTCGGCCCCGATCCGTCCGGGCAACGAGGCGCAGCAGGGCACGCAGCCGCAGACCGGCCCCGAGCAGGAGCGGCAGCAGACGACCCCGAACACGCAGGGGCCGCGCCCGCCTTCGCCGCAGACGCCGGGGCAGCAGCCCGCGCCGGGGCAGTCGCCGCAGACCTCTACGCCCGCCGGGACCACCCCGCCGCAGGCGGGGACGAACCCCGGCGGCGCGCAGACGACGAACCCTGTCGGCGTGCCGCAGACGCCGGGGCAGAACGTCGGCACCTCGGGCGGCATCGCGCCCGCCGAGCTTCCGACCGAGCCGCCGCCCGTCGCGCCCAACTTCGAGGCCCCGCCGCGCCCGCTCCCCTCGGCCGAGCGCGTCGGCGTCGACATGATGGATCAGGCGGCGCTCTCCTTAAACGACGCCATCGCGCTCGCGCTCCAGAACAACAACGACATCGACGCCTCTCGCATCGACGTGCAGGTCGCCGAGTTCAACCTGACGGCGGCGCGCGGCGTCTACGACCCGGTCTTCTCCTCCGAGAGCTACTACGAGAGCCGCACCACGCCGACCAGCTCGACCATCGCGGGCGGCCTCAACGGCTCCGTGACGCAGAAGGACGTGACGGGCGCGGCGCGCTTCGGAGGCTTCTCGCCGTACGCGGGCGGCTCCTACCAGCTCGACTTCTCCTCGACGCGGCTCCAGACCAACAACCAGAACGTGACGCTCAACCCGCAGTTCCCTTCGGCGCTGACCTTCAGCTACACGCAGCCGCTCCTGCGTGGCCTGCGCTTCGACCAGAACCGCCGCCAGATAGAGATCGCGCGCAAGAACCTCTCCCTGACCGACGCGCAGTTCCGCCAGCGCGCCATCGAGACCATCACGCAGGTGGAGCAGGCTTACTGGGATTTGGTCTTCTCGCTCCGCAACCTCCAGGTGCAGATCGACGCCGTGAAGCAGGCGCGCACGCAGGTCGAGAGCAACCAGCGGCTCGTCGAGCAGGGCGTCATCGCCCCCATCGACATCGTCGCCGCCAACACGCAGGTGACCAACTTCGAGCAGAACGTCTACTCGGCGCAGGAGGCCGTGACGCGCGCCGAGAACACCCTGAAGACTTTGATACTGCCCGACCGCAGCGCGCCGCTCTGGTCGAAGCCCCTGACGCCCGTCACGCCCGTCAGCCTCGAAGCGCCGCGCGTGCCTTTGGAGCAGGCGACCGCCGCCGCGCTCAGGAGCCGCCCCGAGCTTTCGCAGCTCCAGACCAGCGCCGAGATAAACCAGATAGACACGCGCTTCTTCCGCGACCAGACGAGGCCGCAGCTCGACCTCGTCGGCACCTACACCTCCGCGGGGCTCGCCGGGTCGCAGGTGGAGCCGAGCGGCAACACGAACACCAGCGCCAACGCGCTGCTCCGCAACCGCGTCAACGAGCTGTCGAACATCGCGGGGCTTGAGCCGCTCCCGACCGCGACGGCCGGGGGCACGGTCAACGAGAACCTCGTCGGCGGCCTGCCGCAGTCGCTCTCGAACCTCGCGCAGCAGGACTACCCGACCTACCGCGTCGGCGTCCGCGTCGAGTGGCCGGTGCGCAACCGCACGGCGCAGGCCAACCTCGGGCGCACGCTCGCCGAAGGCCGCCGCATCCAGAACCAGCGCGCGCAGTTCGAGCAGGTCATCGAGGCCGACGTGCGCAACTCCGTGCAGGCCCTGCGCTCGGCCGAGGCGCGGCTCGCCTCGGCCGCCGCCACGCGCGGCTCGACCGAATTGCAGTACGAGAGCGAGCAGCGCCAGTTCCGCGCGGGCACGAGCACCATCTTCCTCGTCCTGCAAAGGCAGAACGAGCTGCTGGCGGCGCGAGGCCGCGAGCTACAGGCGCAGACCGACCTCAACAAGGCCATCGCCGAGTTCCAGCGCGCCACCGGCAACACGCTCGAAGCCAACAACGTGGCCGTGCGCACCGACACCCCGGCGCGCGAGCTCGAACTCCGCCCCGCACGGGGCGCGGAGTCGAACGGCACTGTTTCAAACCCCGCGGCCCCCGCGACGACGGCCGCGCCCGCGGGCGTGACGAGCTTCAGGCGGTATGAGAGGTAGCCTTCAACTTCATCCGTCGAGGGTGGCGGCGGCGCGGCGGCGCGGGCGGGCGACGCTTGCCGCGGCCTTGCTCTGCGCGCTCGCCGCGACGGCCGCGTGCGGCCCGCGGGAGAGCGCCGACGCGGGCGGCGTCGGCGTCGTCATCGTCGGGGCCCCCGCGGCCGGCGAGGTGCGGCGGGTGATGGTGAAGGAGGGCGAGCAGCTCAAGAAGGGCGACGCCGTCGTCGAGATAGTCGTCCGCGCGGGGGGCGTGGCCGCCCCGACCCCGCGCGGCGAAGACCCCGTGGCCGCGGCGGGGCGCAACATCGCTTCGGCGCAGGGCGAGATAGAGGCGGCGCGCGCCGAGGTCGTCCGCGCCGAGGTGGACGTCTCGCGCCTGACGCCGCTCGTCGCCTCGGGGCAGGCTTCGCAGGGCGAGTTGGACGGCGCGCGCGCCAACTACGAACGCGCGCAGCAGCGCCTACAGCGCGCGCAGACCGCGGCGCAGGGCGCGCAGTCCGGACTCGTCGCGGCGCGACAGCCGCAGCGCACGTCGACGCCCGCGCCGACGCCCTCCGAACAGTTGGTCTACGCGGTCGCCTCCTCGGCCGGGACGGTGAGCGCCGTCAGCGTCCGCGCGGGCGCGCGCGTCAACGCGGGGCAGCCGCTCGCGACGCTGCGCGCGGGGCAGTAGCGACCCAGTCCCATACTCAGACATGACGAAGCCGACGGACGCGACGACCCCGGACGAAGCCAACATCGGCCCGCGCGAGCGGCGCAAGCGTCGCCTGCTCGGCATCGTCTCGCTGACGGTCGGCGTCGGCGTCGCGTTCGTGCTGGTGGCGTTCGACGCGCCGCGCTGGTCGAGGCTCGTCGTCTTCTTCCCGCTGTGGATGGCGGGGCTCGGCCTGCTGCAAGCACGCGAGAAGACCTGAATCGCGCTAGCCGCGCGCGGCGCGCGCAACATGGACGCGGGTGAAGAGACGATTGACGACCGCGCGCTGGCGGCGCGGCTGAAGGACAGGGCGGCGGCCGTCCACAGGCGCGCGCTCCTGGTGGCCGCCGCCATCACGCTGGTCGCGCTCGTCTTCCCCGACCTGGACGCCGGAACGAGGTGACGCTTATGCACTCCCGAACGCGACGCGCACGCGCGCCCCGCTGGCCTTTGATTCTGGCGCTGGTCGCGACGGGCGCGGCCTTTTACGCCGGGAGGCCGGCGGCGGGCACCGGCGAGGCGGCGACGCCCACGCCGCAGGACTTGATACGTGTGGAGAGCCGCCTCGGCCAGCTCGAACAGCGCTTCTACGCCGTCGAGTCGAGCCTCCGCGGCCTCGAACAGCAGGCGAGGGTCTCGGCCTCCGCGCCGAGGGCGGGCACCGCGCGCGACCCGGAGGTCGGGCCGCTGCGTGCGGAAGTCGAGTCGCTGCGGCGGCGGCTCGCCGAGGTCGAGTGCGGGCTGTCGAGGGTGGACGAGAGGACGCTGACGCCCGAGGCGCGCGAGGCGCGCAGGAAGTCCGCGGCCGGAACGTCCGACCCCTGCCGACTCAACACGGACGCCCCGCTGCGGCTCCTGACCCGTCCTTAAAACCAACCCGACCCGCCCTTAAACCGTCCCCTTAAACTCTTCCTCCGGCCGCGCGCCGCGGCGGCGTTCGCGCAAGCGCGCGTCACAGGCCGGGCGCGGACTCACCTGAGCTGGCAGATGTCGAGGACGTTCATGTCGGTGTAGTCGAGGTTCTCGCCGCCCATCGCCCAGATGAAGGTGTAGTTC
Source organism: Pyrinomonadaceae bacterium (assembly GCA_036388135.1). GTDB lineage: Bacteria > Acidobacteriota > Blastocatellia > Pyrinomonadales > Pyrinomonadaceae > QHXN01. Next base: position 15,210 of record DASVSK010000038.1, read on the forward strand.
GACGTGCCCGCGCCCATGTGGACCGACCACGGCGGGCTAACCACGGCCTCGCCGTCGGCCATCACGATGTGTCGCAGCTTGTCCGGTTCGCCCATGTAGTGGAACACCCGATTGGCCTCGCCGAGATCGAAATAGAAATAAGCTTCCGAGCGGCGGTCGTGGGTGTGCGGCGGCATGGTGTTCCAGACGCTGCCGG
>DASVSK010000039.1:0-8117 GCA_036388135.1 Pyrinomonadaceae bacterium
CCCTGCAACTGCGCGTGCCAGTAGGCCAGCTCCGCCTTCAACCTTTCGCCCCGCAGGAACTCCCTCTGCCAGACGGCGAAGTCCGCGTACTGGATCGGCAGCTCCCCCAAAGGCGACTCCTCCGCCCCCGACGCGTACGCCGCGTAGAGCGCCGTCACCTCCCGCACCAAAACACCCATCGACCACCCGTCCGAGACGATGTGGTGCATCGTCAACAGCAGCACGTGCTCCTCGCCCGTGAGCCGCACCAGCGCCGCCCGCAGCAGCGGCCCCCGCCCCAGGTCGAAGGGCCGCCCCGCCTCCCGCCTCAACACCGCCTCGGCCTCCGCCTCCCCGCGCGCCTCCGACACCTCCAGCCTCACGTCGGCCGCCTCGCCCGCCACCTGCTCCGGCACCCCGCCGCGCGCCGCGAACCTCGTCCGCAGACTCTCATGCCGGCGCACCACCTCACGGAGCGTCCGCTCCAGCGCCCCGACGTCGAGCGCGCCGCGCAGCCTCACCGCCGCCGGCAGGTTGTAGGCGCTCGCCCCGGGCTCCAACTGATCCAGGAACCACAATCGCTGCTGCGCGAAGGAGAGCGGCACCCCCTGCCCGCGCGTGCGCAGACCCTCCGCCGCCCCCGCCACCGGCCCTGCCGCGTCGGGCGACGCGACCTCCGCGGCCGAAGGGCGCGCCGCCCGCAGCGCCTCGGCCAACTCCCTCACCGCCGGGCGCTCGAACAGCAGCCGCAGCGGCACCTCCACCCCCAGCACCGACCGCAGCCGAGCGGCCGCCTGCGTCGCCAGCAGCGAGTGCCCGCCCAGCGAGAAGAAGTCCGAGTCGGGCGTCACGCCCCCCACGCCCAGCACCTGCGCGTAGACGCCGGCGACGAGCTCCTCCTCCGCCGTCCTCCACCCGCCGCCCGCCTCGCCCACTTCGGCAGACTCGGCCGCCTCCGGCGCTGGCAGCGCCTTGCGGTCGACCTTCCCGTTCGGAGTCATCGGCAGGGAGCCGAGCCCGACGAAGACGGAAGGCACCATGTAGTCGGGCAGACTCCGCTTCATCCGCTCACGCCATGCGCTGACCTGCGTCGCCGGCAGCGCGACGACCGACGACGGCGACGAGCCGGTGCCCGCGTCCGCGTCCGCACTCTCCGCGACGACGTAAGCGACGAGCCGCTGCTCCCGCGCCACCGCGCACACCGACCGTATCCCCGGCAACGCGCTGAGCGCCGACTCCACCTCGCCCAGCTCTATCCGGTAGCCCCGCACCTTCACCTGGTGGTCGACTCGTCCTATGAACTCCAACTCGCCGTCGGGGAGCCAACGCGCCACGTCCCCCGTCCGGTAGAGTCTCGCGCCCGGCTCGGAAGAGAACGGGTCGGGCACGAACTTCTCGGCGGTGAGCGCGGGGCGGTTGAGATACCCGCGCGCCAGACCGGCCCCGCCCAGATACAGCTCCCCGGCCACGCCGACGGGGGCGGGCGCGAGGTGTTGGTCGAGGACGTAGGCGCGGACGTTGGCGAGCGGGCGGCCGATGATCTCGCGCTCGCCGCGAACGTGCGCGGCGACGGCGTCGACGGTGCATTCGGTCGGGCCGTAGACGTTGTAGTAGACGCGCCCCGGCTGCGCGCGTAACTCGGCCCACAGGCCGCGCTCTATCGCCTCGCCGCCGACGAGGACGAGGCGCGGGTATGGCGCGTCACCGCCCAGCCCCGCGGCGAGCAGCAGGCGCAACTGCGAAGGCGTGCAGTCGAAGACGTCGACCGCGCGCTCCCGCAGGTGGCGCGCCAGCGCGGCCCCGTCACGGCGCACCCCTTCGGGCAGGATGTCGAGCCTGTGCCCGGCGAGCAGTTGCACCCACTGTTGAACCGAAGCGTCGAAGGAGAGCGAGGCGTTGAGACTGACGTTCAGCGCCGCGTCGGTCTGCGCGCCGCCGGTCGCCGCGAGGGCGGCGTACGCCGTGGCCTCTAACCCCGCGGCGAGGTTGAGCACCGCGGCGTGTCGCACCATCGCGCCCTTGGGGCGGCCCGTCGACCCCGACGTGTAGATGACGTAGGCGAGGTTCTCCGGCGTGACGGCGCTCGCGGGACAGGTGGCGTCGTACTGTTCCGACTCGGCCGCGGACGTGTCGAGGCGGACGACGTTCAGGCCGTCGGCCTGCAACGCCGGGGCGAGAATCTCCTGCGTCAGCAGCACGCGCGCGCCCGCGTCTTCGAGCATGAAACGGATGCGTTCCGCGGGGTACTCCGGGTCGAGCGGCAGGTAAGCGCCGCCGGCCTTGAGCACGCCGAGCAGCGCGACCATAACGTCCGCGCCGCGCCCCACGTTGACGCCGACGATTGCGTCCGGCCCCACGCCGACGGCCTGTAGGTGGCGCGCAAGGCGGTTGGCGCGCGCGTCCAGTTGCGCGTAGGTCAGTCGTTCTTCGAGGTACGAGACGGCGACCGCGTCGGGCGTGCGCACGGCCTGCGCGGCGAACAGCTCGTGGACGCACCTGTCGTGCGGGTAGGCGCGCGCCGTCTGGTTCCACCCGTCGAGCAGTTGCCGCCGCTGCGCCTCGTCGAGCAGCGGGAGGCGACCCACACGCTCGCCCGGCGCGTCGACGGCGGCGTCGAGCAGCGTCCCGAAGTGCTGCCACAGGCGCGCGACAGTGTCGGCGTCGAAGAGGTCCGTGTTGTATTCGAGCACGCCGTCCAACGCGTCGCCGCGCTCGACGCAGGTCAGCATCAGGTCGAATTTGGCCGTCTCCGTCTCGCCGTCGAGTAAGTTGAGACTGAGGCCGGGCAGTTCGAGCGCGACGTTCGAGGCGTTCTGCAACACGAACATGACCTGGAACAGGGGCGAGCGCGTCAGGTCGCGCTCGGGCTGAAGCTCCTCGACCAGCTTCTCGAAGGGCACGTCCTGGTGGGCGTAGGCGTCTAGGCAGACCTCGCGCACGCGCGCCAGCAGGTCGCGGAAACCGGGATCGCCCGAGAGGTCTGTGCGCAGCGCCAGCGTGTTGACGAAGAAGCCGACGAGCGGCTCGACCTCCGCGCGGTTGCGGTTGGCAATCGGGCTGCCGACGATGACGTCCGTCTGCCCGCCGAGGCGCATGAGCAGCACCTTGAAGGCGGCCAGCAAGACCATGAACAGCGTCGCGCCCTCTTCACGGCCGAGGTCGCGCAGCGCCGCCACGAGCGCGGGCGGGAGCGTGTGCGTCTGACGCGCGCCGCGGTGCGTCAACATCGCCGGGCGCGGCCTATCCGTCGGCAGCTCAAGCACCGGCAGCTCGCCGCCGAGCCGCCCGCGCCAGTAGGCCAGCTCCGCCTCCAGCCTTTCGCCCTGTAAGAACTCCCTCTGCCACACCGCGAAGTCCGCGTACTGGATGGGCAACTCCGCCAGCGGCGACTCCACCGCCCCGGCCGCATACGCCCCGTAGAGCGCCGCCACCTCACGCACCAGCACCCCCATCGACCAGCCGTCCGAGACGATGTGGTGCATCGTCACGAGCAGGACGTGCTCCTCGTCGGAGAGCCGCAACAGCCGCGCGCGCAGCAGCGGCCCACGCGTCAGGTCGAACGGGCGCTCGGCCTCGGCACGCGCCAGACGCCTCGCCTCGTCCTCGCGCACGGCTTCGGGCAGGCCGCGCAGGTCTTCGAGCGGCACCTCCGTGACCCGCGCGTCGGCGATGACCTGCACGGGCTGGCCGTCGGCCGCCACGTCGAACGTCGTGCGGAGACTCTCATGTCGGCTGACGATTTCAGACAGGCTGCGCGCCAGCGCGCCAGCGTCGAGTTGCCCCGTGAGCCGCACCGCGAGCGGCACGTTGTAGGCGCTCGCGCCCGGCTCCAACTGGTCTAAGAACCACAGACGCTGCTGCGCGAACGAGAGCGGCACCCCCTGCCCGCGCGAGCGCAGACCCTCGGCCGCCCCCGCCGCCGGCCCCGGCACGCCCGCCTCGACATCGTCGGCCCCCGCGGCGTCGCGCCGCAGCCGCGTCAACTCCGCCGCCAGCCCGCGCGGCGTCGGGTGCTCGAATAGCACCCGCAGCGGCAGCTCGACGCCGAACACCTCGCGCACCCTTGAGACGAGCTGCGTCGCCAGCAGACTGTGCCCACCCAGCGAGAAGAAGTCTGAGTCGGGCGTCACGCCTCCCACGCCCAGCACCTGCGCGTAGACGCCCGCCACCAACTCCTCCTCCGCCGTCCTCCAGCCCGTACCGCCTGCCGACGCGCCCGCCTCGGCCGCCTCCACCGTGGGCTGCGGCAGCGCCTTGCGGTCGACCTTCCCATTCGGAGTCAAAGGCAGCGCGTCGAGCCCGACGAAGACGGAAGGCACCATGTAGTCAGGTAGCCGCCGACGCATCTGCTCACGCCACCCCGCCACCTGCGCCGCCGGCAGCGCCACGACCGACGCCCCGCCGCCACCCGACGACGGCGACGAGCCGGTGCCCGCGTCCGCACTCTCCACGACGACGTAAGCGACGAGACGCTGCTCGCGCGCCACCGCGCAGACCGACTGCACGCCCGGCAGCGTGGCGAGCGCCGACTCCACCTCGCCCAGCTCTATCCGGTAGCCACGCACCTTCACCTGGAAGTCGCTTCGCCCTAAGAACTCCACGCTGCCGTCGGAGAGCCAACGCGCCAGGTCGCCCGTGCGGTAGAGGCGCGCGCCAGGCTCCGGACTGTGCGGGTGCGGCACGAACCTCTCGGCCGTCAAGGCCGGGCGGTTCTGGTAGCCGCGCGCCAGCCCCGCGCCGCCCAGGTACAACTCGCCGGTGACGCCGACCGGGACGGGGCGCAGTTGACTGTCGAGGACGTAAGCCTGCGTGTTGGCGATGGGCGGGCCGATGGGGACGGAGGTGTCGAAGGTCTGCCCGGCGGCCATCGGGTAGCAGCAGGAGAAGGTCGTGTTCTCGGTCGGGCCGTACCCGTTGACGAGACGACCCGCGCCGGGCTCGGCCGCCGCGAGGAACTTGCGCACGTGCGGCAGGCTCAGCACGTCGCCGCCCGCGATGACCCGTCCGACGCCGGAGAGGTCGGCGAGCTGTGAGTCCACCATCTGGTGGAAGAGGCCGGCGGTGAGCCACAGCAGGTCTATCCTCTGACGGCGCAGCGCTGCCCCCAGCTCGGCCAGCGTCGGCGCGCCGGGCGGCATCAGGTGTAGACACGCGCCGTTGAGCAACGCGCCCCAGACTTCGAGCGTGGAGGCGTCGAACGACAGCGGCGCGAGTTGCAGCCATGCGCGTGCGCGCGCGAGGTCCGCGAAGTAGTTGCCCTTCACCAGCCGGACGATGCCGCGGTGCGGGACGCCGATGCCCTTGGGCCGACCCGTCGAGCCCGACGTGTACATGACGTAGGCGAGGTTGTCGGCCGACGCCAGCGGCTCCGGGTTCGCGTCGCTCTCGGCGGCGATGAGGTCTGCGTCGGCGTCGAGCAGGACGGGGTGCGCCAGGTTGACCGGGAGGTCGTCGGCGATGCTCTCGCGCGTCAGAAGGAGCGGCAGATGCGTCTCCTGCAACATGAAGTTGATGCGCTCGAAAGGGTTCTGCAAGTCGAGCGGGACGTAAGCGCCGCCGGCCTTGAGCACGCCGAGCAGCGCGACGACCGCGTCCGCCGAACGCTCCAGAGCCAGCCCCACCAGACTCTCCGCGCCGACGCCGAGGTTGCGCAGGTAGTGAGCCAGGCGGTTCGCGCGCCGGTTCAGCTCGGCGTAGGTCAACACCTCGTCTTCGGCGACGACGGCCGGCGCGTCGGGCGTCAGCTCCGCCTGCGCCTCGAAGAGCTGCGCCACGCTGCTCTCGCGCGGGTAGGCGCGCGCCGTGTCGTTCCACCCGACGAGGACACGTTCGAGCTCGTCCGGCGCGAGCAGCGGCAGGTCTGAGATTCGACGCTCGGGCGCGGAGGCGACGCCGGCCAGCAGCGCGTCGAGGTGGCCGAGCAGGCGCTCGGCGGCGGCGTCGTCGAAGCGCGCGCCGTCGTAAGTCAGGCCGAGCGTCAACTGCGTCCCGCGCTCGGCGCGAAGGCTGAGCGGGAAGTTGACCTGGGCGCGCTGCCCCACTTCGCCGAGGTTGAGCCCGGCCGCGGGTCGAAGCTCGACGCCGTCAAGGTCGAGGACGACGCGGCTGTCGTACAGCGGCAGCTCCGCGGGCACGTCGCCCAACTCTTTAAGCTGCGCCGGCGGGAAGTGTTCGTAGCGGCGCAGCTCGTCCCGCTGCGCTTGCAGCCCTTGCAGCCACGGCCCGACCTCCGCGTTGTGTTCGGCCCGAACCCGCACGGGCAGCGTGCGCTGCCAGGGGGCGACGAGCGCGGCCGCGTCGGCGAGGTCTGCGGGCGGGCCCGACACCGTGACGCCGAAGGCAACGTCCGTCGTGTCGCAGTAGCGGCCGAGCAGCAGCGCCCACGCGCCGAGCAGTAACGTCTCGAAGTCGACTTGCAGTTGCGACGCCGCGCGAAGCACGGCGTCGGTCGCCTCGGCCGAGAGTCGAAGGTCGCGTGTGGCGTGGCGCGCCGGCCGCGAGGCGGAGGCGGGCGACTCGGGGGCGAGCAGGGTCGGCGTGTCGAAGCCTTCGAAGGCCCGCCGCCAGTACTCGCGCGCGCCCGCGGCGTCCTGCGTCTTGAGCCATTCGAGGTAACGGCCGTAGGCGTGCGAGCGGCGCGGCGACCACTCCCGCCCGGCCGCGGCGGCGTCGTAAGCGTCGAGGAGGTCTTGCAGGACGAGGCGCGCGCCCGCGTCGTCGCACACCGCGTGGTGGTATGTGAGCGCGAGCCTCCGCACGCCGTCGTCGAGGCGCGCGACGTGCAGACGGCAGAGCGGCGCGGCCGTGAGGTCGACGTCCGCGCGGCCCCACTCGGCGAGCGCGTCCCGCAGGCGCGCAGCCTGCCCGTCCGGGTCGCTCAGGTCGTGCCGCCCGACCGGGGACTTGACCTGCTTGAGCACCAGTTGCAGGGGCTGCGACTCGCGCTGCCAGACGAAGCAACTACGCAGCGCCGCGTGCGCGCCCACGACGCGGGCCCATGCCGCGTCGAGCGCGTCGTCGTCGAACGCGCCCCGCACGTCGCAGGCGAGCGCGCCGGCCGCGCCGACCCAGTGCGCGGGGTACGCGCCGCCCGCCAGCAGGGCGGCCTGCGCGGGCGTGGCGGGGTAGATTGTTTCGACGTTCTTGATGTCCATCTGCTGTTACTCTCCGCGGCTCACGCCTCGGGCATGTCGCTGAGCTTCATGAGCAGCGCCTCGAAGTCGCGCTGGCTCAGGCCCGCCTCGGGGAAGTCGGCCGGCGTGTAGCCGCCCGTGTACTCGTCGCCGAGCAGGCGCAGCCGCGACAGGCTCTGGTCGGGGTCGGCGACGACGCCCGCGAGCAGCGTCGTGAAGTGTTCGGCCATGCGCGCGACGGTGGCGTCGTCGAACAGGTCGGCGCTGTACATGAACGTGCCGTCGAGGCCGCCCCCCTGCTCCCTCAGCGAGAGGATCAGGTCAAACTTTGCCACGGGGTTGTGCAGCTCGACCGGCTCAAGCGTGAGGCCGGGCAGTTCGAGCGCGGGCATCGGCGTGTTTTGCAGCACGAACACCACCTGGAACAGGGGGTTGCGACTCAGGTCGCGCTCGGGCTGAAGCTCCTCGACCAGCTTCTCGAAAGGCACGTCCTGGTGCGCGTAGGCGTCGAGCGTCGTCTCGCGCACGCGCCGCAGGAGGTCCCGGAAGGAGGGGTCGCCCGTGAGGTCTGCGCGCAGGACGAGCATGTTGACGAAGAAGCCGATGAGCCCTTCGGTCTCGACGCGGTTCCGGTTCGCCACGTCCGCGCCCAGCAGGAAGTCGTCCTGACTGGTGTAGACGTGCAGCAAGGTCTGGAAGGACGCGAGCAGCGTCATGAAGAGCGTCACGCCCTCGCGCTGACTCAGGGCGCGCGCCGCCGCGGTCAACTCGGGCGCGACCGTGAAGTGGTAGGTCGCCCCCCTCTGCAACTTCGGCGCGCGCTCGCGCGGCCGGTCGAACGGGAGCGCCAGCGTCGACGGCGCGCCCTGCAACTGCGCGTGCCAGTAGGCCAGCTCCGCCTTCAACCTTTCGCCCCGCAGGAACTCCCTCTGCCAGACGGCGAAGTCCGCGTACTGGATCGGCAGCTCCCCCAAAGGCGACTCCTCCGCCCCCGACGCGTACGCC
>DASVSK010000040.1:0-1520 GCA_036388135.1 Pyrinomonadaceae bacterium
GCCGACGCCCGTAACGAGGCCGTCGCGCACCGAAACGGCGTCCGTCCCCAACGTCAACCGCACGCCGCCCGCGCCCGCCGTCACGCCGACGCCCGCGCCGCCGCGCGCCGTCGAGACGCCCGCGCCGGCCGCCGCGACACAGCCCGCGGGCGCGGCCGACGGTCAGGCCACCGGCGGCTTCAGCATCACGGTCAGGCAGGTGCCCGACTTGCAGCTCGCGCTCCGCCGCTCGGCCCTGGCCGCGCAGCCCGGCCAGACCATCCAGCTCCCGCTCGTCATCACGAACGCGGGCAACAAGGAAGACCAGTTCCGCCTTGAGACCGACCTCCCGGCCGAGTACCAGCCCTCCTTCAGCCAGAGCGGGGCCGACACGAGCATGCCCGTCTTCGTCACGCCGCAGATGCAGCGCGGCGCGACCCTCGAAGTCGTCCTGAACGCGCGCGTGCCGGAGAACGCGCCCGACAACCAGCAGCAGCGCTTCCTCGTCCGCGCCGCCTCGCAGGCCGACGCGACCGTGTCGAAGGTGACCGACGCCTCGCTCACGGTCGTCGCCGCCGCGCTCGCCGCCGCGTCGAACGCGCTCCAGGAGACGGTGCAGCCCGGCGACACCTTCACGCAGCGCATCAGCGTCCGCAACGCAGGCAGCGCCACCGCGCGCCAGACGCGCGCCGACTTCGTCTTCAACCCCGACTTCGAGCTGGTCAGCGCGACGCCCTCACCCATCTCGTACGACCGCCCTTCGCGCACCGCCATCTGGTCTCTGGGCGACCTTGAGTCGCGCGACAACCGCGAGATAACGGTCACGCTGCGCGCCGTCGGCGAGGCGCTGGCGGGCGCGAACAAGCCCGTCGGCCGCGGCACGATGCGCACGCAGAGCCTCTTCATCCCGTCGAACTTCGAGGGGCCGGCCATCTCCGTGGGTCGCGTCGCGGGCGCGCGCGTCGAGGCCGTCTCGAAGGGGCTGACCGCCACGCCCGGCGACACGATGTACGTGCCGTTCATCGTCCGCAACCCGTCGAACTACCCCGAGAGCTTCGAGCTGAGAATCGTCGCGCCGGGCGCGCCGCAGGCCACCGTCTACGCCGACCTGAACGGCGACGGCCGCCACCAGACGGGCGAGCCCGCCGTCACGCAGACCGCCTCGCTCGACCCGCGCGGCGGCCAGTACCCCGTCCTGCTCGGCGTCGACATCCCGCGCTCGACGCCCGACCGCACGCAGTTCGCCTACAACCTCGTCACGCGCGCCGTGAACGCGGGTGGCCGCGTCGCGGGCGAGGACTCGACCGTGCTGACGGTCGCCACCCCGCGCGTGCGCGTGAGGGCGGAGCTGCCGAACACCGAGGTCAAGCCGGGCGACACGCTCTTCTACCGCCTCGTGCTCGTCAACGACGGCGGCGGGCTCGCCAAGAATCTCAACGTGACGGAGTACCTGCCGAACGCGCTGGAGTTCGTCTCGTCCTCGCCGGAGCTGAGCCTCCAGGACATGCCGGGCGGCGGCCGCGGCTTCGTCTGGCGCGTGG
>DASVSK010000041.1:0-1788 GCA_036388135.1 Pyrinomonadaceae bacterium
CGTCTGGTCGTTGTCGGGGACGATGTCCGACGGAAGCCGTGTGCTCATAATCCGTAAATAGTAAATCGTCGGTCGTGAATAGACAAAACACCGCCCCGGCGATTTACGATTTGCCCTTTACCATTTACGATGAGTGAAAAGACAATGGGAGGCGGGGTGATTCTGAGCGGTGAAGAGTTGCTGCGCGCGCGCGAGGGCTTGCGCGCCGAGGGGCGCACGCTCGTCTTCACCAACGGCTGCTTCGACATCCTGCATGTCGGGCACACGCGCTACCTGGCGGCGGCCAGGGCCCTGGGCGACGCGCTGCTCGTCGCCGTCAACAGCGACCGCTCGGTGCGCGCGCTCAAGGGCGCGGGCCGCCCCGTGGTGGGCGAGGCCGAGCGCGCCGAGATGCTCGCGGCGCTCGCCTCGGTCGACTTCGTCACCGTCTTCGACGAGGATTCGCCGCGCCGCCTCATCGCCGAGGTGCTGCCCGACGTGCTCGTCAAGGGCGGCGACTACGCGCCCGAAGAGATACACGGCCGCGAGGAGGTCGAGCGCGCGGGCGGCCGCGTCCTCGCCCTCCCCTTCGTCGAGGGCGCTTCGACGACCGGCATCATCGAAAGAGTAAAGGCGGTGAAGACTGACGGGTGACGAGAAAGAAGAAGTGGGGACTGCTTACACTTATCACCCTCCGTCCTTCGCTAAATCGACATGAGTAAGACGGCCGAAACATCTCCGGTCTTGCAGGGCGTGCTGCGGCGCGTGGTCGAGGGCGCGGAGTTCCGGCGTCTGGCGGCGGAGGTCGCCGCCGGGGCGCGCGTCGTGTCGGTGGCAGGGCTGACGTCCGCGCCCGCGCGCGCGCTCGCCCTCGCCGCCTTGCAGCGCGAGACCGCGCGGCGCTTCGCCGTCCTGGTCGCGGCCAACCGCGACATGGAGGACTGGGAGCGTGACCTCTCCTTCTGGTGCGGCGCGCTCCGGACGGGCGCGGCCGACTGCGAGGCCGTGCTGACGCTGCCCGCCTCCGAAGGCGACCCGTACGCGGGCGCTTCGCCGCACGCCGAGACTCTGGAGCGGCGCGCGCTCTCGCTCTGGAACCTCGCGCGGGGGCGCGGGGGGCTCGTGCTGCTCTCTTCGCGCGCTCTCGCGCGGCGGACGGTCGCGCCAGCGCAGCTCTTGCAGGCGGGCGCGGTCTTGAAAAGGGACGAAGACTTCCCGCCCGAGGATTTGGTCGAGGTCCTGCTCGCCTCCGGCTACGTGCGGGAAGACCCCGTGGGCGCGGTCGGCGAGTTCTCGATGCGCGGCGGCATCCTCGACGTCTGGTCGCCGGGCGAGCCTGCCCCCGTGCGTGTCGAGTTCTTCGGCGACACGGTCGACTCCATCCGGCGCTTCAACGCCGAGACGCAGCTCTCCATCGGGCAGTTGCAGTCGGCCGAGGTCGTCCCGATGCGTGAGCTGACGGTCGGGCGCGACGACTTCCGCCTGTGGGCCGAGTTCGCGCGCGACCGCTGGGGCGACGAGACGCACGCCCGCGCCCTCAAAGACCGCACCGTCTACGCCGACGAGGGCGAGACCTTCCCCGGCTGGGAGTGGCTCGTCTCGCTCGTCGCCAAGTCCGACGCCTCCGTGTTCGACTACCTGCGCGACACGGTGCTCGTCGTCGACGAGCCCGCGTCGGTCGAGCAGTACCTCGCCGGCAGCTTCGAGACCGTCGCCGCGCGCTACGCCGAGAACGACGCGGCCGGCGAGATAGGCTTGCGGCCGGAGGAGCTTTACCTGACGGCCGAGGAGCTGCGCCGCGGCCTGGGC
>DASVSK010000042.1:0-16905 GCA_036388135.1 Pyrinomonadaceae bacterium
GGGGGCTCCGCAGCCCCGCGCACTTCGAGCCGCGCCGCGCCCCTGCGCCCGCCCGCCTCGGCCACGACGCAGGCGAACTCGCGCCCCTCGCCGTCGAAGACGTAAGCCTCGTCGCCCTCGCGCAGTCGCAGCACGTCGCGCAGGTGCCGCGACTCCTCCTCCGACAGCGCCACGCCGCCGCCCCCCGGCGCGAACGCACTCGGCGGCGCATAGAACCTTCGTCGAGTCATTGGTAAGCGATGCGTGACGGCGGAGGGAGTGATTGATTCATGGATTCATCGGCTCATTGATTCAATTAAGAAATGAAACAATGAATCAATGAGCCGATGAATCAATCACTCCGTCGCCCGTCGCTAGACAGTTATTGCCACCCACTCGCCGTCGCGCGCGAGTTCGTACCCGGCCGCGCCGAGTTCCAGCAGGCGCGCGCAGACCTCTTCGGCCTGCGTGGCGAGGATGCCGGAGAGGACGAGCCGGCCGCAGGTCGCGCCCAGCAGCGCGGGCAGGAGCGGCAGGATGACGTCCGCGGTCAGGTTGGCGCAGACGAGGTCGGCCGACGCGGTCGTCTCGTCCACCGAGCCGACGCGGAAGCCGACGCGTTCGCCGACGCCGTTCAGGCGCGCGTTCTCTTCGGCGACCGAGACGGCCAGCGGGTCTGTGTCGCACGCCTCGACGCGCGCCCCTTCGCGGAGCTTCGCGGCGGCGATGGCGAGCACGCCCGTCCCCGTGCCGACGTCGAGGAAGCTCCCGCCGCCGAAGTGCTTCTCAATCGCCGCCAGGCACAGGCGCGTCGTCTCGTGCGTGCCCGTGCCGAAGGCCATGCCCGGCTCGACGCGGATGACTATCCGGCCGCCGCCCTCCGGGATTTCGCTCCACGGCGGCGCGACGACGAAGCGGCCGACCTCGGTCGGCCGCCAGTTCCGCTTCCACTCGGCGAGCCAGTCGCGCCCCTCGACCTCGCGCAGACTCAGCCCGCGGACGTCCGCCGAAGCCAGCCCGTAAATCGTCAACGCTTCGAGCAGCGCCGACCGAACCGCCTCGACCTCCGGCTCGGTCTCGAAGTAACCGGCGACGTCGACGGAGCCCTCGCCTCCCGACGGCGACGCGCCGCGCTCCTCCGTCCCCAGCGCGCCCGCCTCCATCAGCGCGTACTCCACCGCCTCCCGCGCTCCCGCCGCCGCCGTCACGTCTACCGCGTACCAGTTCATAAGTGATGAGGGATGGAGGGACTGATTCATCGACTCATCGGCTCATCGGCTCAATTAAGAAATGAACAGATGATTCAATGAAGCAACCTCTTCATCCCTGCTCCTCGATGCCCATCTCGTGCAGCGCGCGGGGCGAGTCGCGCCAGCCCTCCTCGACCTTGACGAAGAGTTCGAGGTAGACGCGGTGGCCGAGCAGGCGCTCGACGTCGCGCCTCGCCTCGGTGCCCACCTTTTTGAGCCGCGCGCCGCCCTTGCCGATGATGATGCTCTTCTGCGAGTCGCGCTCGACGTAGATGGCGCAGTAGATGCGCGCCAGCCCCTCCGAGACCTCCTCGTAACGCTCGGTGACGACCGCCGTCACGTACGGAATCTCCTCGCCCGTCACGTGCAGAATCTTCTCGCGCACCATCTCGGCGACGAGCGTGCGCATCGACTGGTCGGTCAGCTCGTCCTCGCCGAAGACGGGCTCGCCCTCGGGGAGGTTCGAGACGAACTCGCGGACGAGGTCTTCGATCTGGTCGCCCGTGCGCGCCGAGAGCGGGACGACGCCGCTCCACTCGTGCTCGCGCGAGTACCACTCGATGAGCGGCAGGAGCTTGCGCTTGTCCTCCAGCCTGTCGGTCTTGTTGAGGAGGAGGACGGCGGGCTTGCCCGACCTCTTGACGAGGTCGAGGACGAAGCGGTCGCCGTTGCCCGTCGGGGCCGAGGCGTCGCGGATGAGGCAGACGAGGTCGACGCCTTCGAGCGCGTCGTGGACGGCGGCCATCATGCGCCGGTTGAGCAGGTAGCCCGGCTGGTGGACGCCCGGCGTGTCGACCAGAACTATCTGCCCCTCGGGGCGCGTGATGACGCCGCGAATCTGGTGGCGCGTCGTCTGCGGCTTGTTCGACACGGCCGCGATCTTCTCGCCCACCATCCGGTTCAGGAGCGTCGACTTCCCCGCGTTCGGCCGCCCCACCAGCGCCACGTACCCGCTGCGGTAGCCCTCGCGCACGGGCGCGCGCGCGGGCTCGGCCTCGGCCTCCTCCACCGGCCCGTGTGCGACCTCCGCGGGGTGGGTGTCGACTTCCGCGGAGTCGGGTCTGGACTCGGCCGACTCGCCCGCGGCCTCTCCGTCGGTCTCACGCACGCGCCCCGTCTCTTCTTCCCGCGTGTTCATCGCGCCGTGACCTCGAAGGACGCTTCGAGCATCTGTGGGTCGGCGGAGCCGCGCCCGGCCATGACTTTGAACGCGCCCGGCTCGACGACGAAGCGCATCGACTCGTTGTAGAAGCCCAGCTCGGCCGGCGTGAGCCTGAAGCTCAACGTGCGGCGCTCGCCCGGCTGGAGCGTGACGCGTTGGAAGCCCTTCAGCTCCTTGACGGGGCGCACGCGCGAGGCGGCCACGTCGCGGACGTAGAGCTGCACGACCTCGTCGCCCTCGCGCCGCCCCGTGTTCTCGACGTCGACGGTGACGTCCACGCTTCCCGACGCCGGGATGCGCGTCGCGCCGAGGCGCAGGTTCGACAGGCGGAAGGTTGTGTACGAGAGCCCGTGGCCGAAGGCGTAGAGCGGCGGGACGGGCACGTCGAGGTACTTCGAGGTGTACTTCTCGCCCGACGGCGGCCGGCCCGTCGTCGTCTGGTTGTAGTAGAAGGGCTGCTGCCCGGCCGCGCGGGGGAAGGTGACGGGGAGCTTGCCGCCCGGGTTCGTGTCGCCGAAGAGCGCGTCGGCGATGGCCGCGCCCCCTTGCGTCCCGGCGAACCACGTCTCGAGTATCGCGGGCGAGTTCTCCGCCACCCAGTTGATGGAGAGCGGGCGGCCGTTCATCAGGACGACGGCGTAAGGCTTGCCCGTCTGGTGTATGGCCTGCAACAGCTCCAACTGCCTGCCGGGCAGGTCGAGCGAGGTGCGCGAGGCGGCCTCGCCGCTCATGTCGGCCGTCTCGCCGACGGCGACGACGACGACGTCCGCGTCGCGCGCGGCGCGCACGGCGCGCTCGACGGAGTCGGCGGCGGTCGGCGTCGTCGCCAGCCGCGCGGGGTCGATTTCGCCCGCGGCGGCGACGTTCGTCCCGCCCGCGGCGCTCGGGTTAGGCGGCGGCGCGTCGTAGTTACCCAGCACGCCGCGCCCTTCAATCGCCACGCCCTTCTCGTGAATGACGCGCGTGCGCGGCGAGACCTTGGCCCTGATGCCCGCGAGCAGCGTCAGGGAGTCCTGCGCGCGGCCGTCGCCCGACCAAGAGCCGATGATGGCGCGCGGGTCGTCGGCCAGCGGGCCGACGACGGCGACGGCGCGCACGTCCTTCCTGAGCGGCAAAGTCTCCCGCTCGTTCTTCAAAAGCACCAGCGAGCGCGCGGCCACCTCGCGCGCCGCGCGCAGGTTCTCGGCGCTGAGGAGCACCGACGCCTCGCGCGCCTCGTCCACGTACGGGCGCTCGAAGAGGCCGGCGCGGAACTTGACGCGGAGGACGCGGCGCACGGCCTCGTCGACCTCGGCCATCTTCAGCCCGCCCCGGCGCAAGAGCCCCGCGCCGTGCTGGTTGTAGAGACTGCCGACCATCTCCATGTCGACGCCCGACGAGAGGCCGAGCCGCGCGGCCTCGCTGCCGTCGGCGGCGTAGCCGTGCGCGATCATCTCCTGGACGGAGGTGTAGTCGCTGACGACGAAGCCGTCGAAGCCCCACTCGCCGCGCAGCACCTTCGTCATCAGGAAGCGGTTGCCCGTGGCGGGCACGCCGTTGACGTCGTTGAAGGCGCTCATCAGCGTCGCCACGCCCGCGTCTACCGCCGCCTTGAAGGGCGGGAGGTAGACCTCGCGCAGGCGCTGCTCGCTCATGTCGGTCGTGTTGTAGTCGCGCCCGCCCTCGGCCGCGCCGTAGGCGGCGAAGTGCTTGGCGCACGCGACGACGCGGTCGCGCGCCGAGTAGTCCGGGCCCTGAAAGCCGCGCACGCGCGCGCGCGCCATCGCCGAGCCGAGGAAGGGGTCTTCGCCCGCGCCCTCGGCGACGCGCCCCCAGCGCGCGTCTCGCGCCACGTCGACCATCGGCGCGAAAGTCCACGCGACGCCCGCCGCGCGCGCCTCGGCGGCCGCGACGTAGGCCGAGCGCTCGGCGGCGGCCGGGTCCCAGCTCGCGGCCTCGCCCAGCGGGATGGGGAAAATCGTCCGGTACCCGTGGATGACGTCGAAGCCGAAGATGAGCGGAATCTTCAGCCGCGTCTGCTCGACGGCCGCGCGCTGCAACTCGTTGGCGTTGGCCGCGCCGCGCACGCCGAGCGTCGAGCCCAGGCGGCCCGCCCGCGCCGCCTCGAACAGAGGCGGCTGCGCCTTGCCCGCGACGTCGCCGCCCGACTGCTGCAACTGCCCCAGCTTCTCCTCCAGAGTCATCCGCGCCAGAAGCGCCTCGACCCGGCGCTCGACGTCGTCCTGCGCGTTCCGCGCCGCGCGCCTCCCCTGCGCCGGGCGCGGCGTCCTCCGCTGCGCGCCCGCGCCGGACGGCAGCGCGGACAGCAGGAGGACGGCGGCGAGCAACAGTTTTACGTGGCTGGCGAGTTTCATCCGTCTCTCCGGGCGGGTGCCGGCGCGGCCCCCGCCCCGAACTTTAGCCCTTCGACTTTCGCCTTCTACTTGAGCGACGCCTCGCCGTTGAGGCGCATGATTTCGAGGGTCATCTCGGCGGAGGCGTACATGTCTTTGACGTCGAGCCACTCTTTGACGGTGTGGATGGCGCGCATGCCGGTGCCGAGGTTGGCGCACTCGATGCCGCGCTTGTTGAAGATGTTGGCGTCGCAGCCGCCGCCCGAGGCCATCGTCTCGACCTTGAGCCCCATGCGCGTGGCGGCCTGCTTGACGAGCCGGACGACGCGCGAGTCGTCCGAGACGTCCATCGCGTGGTACTCGCGCGTGACGTCGGCCTCGACCCGCGCCTTCGTCGTCACGCCGTCGACCGTCACCTCGTACTTCGCCGCGGCGTCTTCGAGGCACTTAATCATGTGCGCGGTCTGCGCTTCGAGCTTCGCGTCGTCGTGCGAGCGCGCCTCGCCGCGGAGCGTGACGAGGTTGGTGATGATGTTGGTGGCCTCGCCGCCGCGGATGACGCCGATGTTGGCGGTCGTCTCGTCGTCGATGCGGAAGAGCTTCATGGCGCTGACGGCCTCGGCGGCGATGCGGATGGCCGAGATGCCGTACTCGGGCGCGACGCCCGCGTGCGACTCCAGGCCGTGGACGCGGAACTCGAAGTGGTTGGCCGAAGGGCCCTTGGTGAAGAGGAAGCCGGGGTCGTCCGAGTCGAAGACGAGCCCGTAGCGCGCGCGCACCTTCGACAGGTCGAGGTGCTTCGCGCCGAGCAGGCCGACCTCCTCGCAGATGGAGAAGACCGCGTCGACGGGCGCGTGCGGGATCGACTGCTCCTGGAGGCAGCGGACGGTCTCGATGATGACGGAGACGCCCGACTTGTCGTCGCCGCCCAGCACCGTCGTGCCGTCGGTGCGGATGATGTCGCCCTCGACGACGGGCCTGACGCCCTTGCCGGGGACGACCGTGTCCATGTGCGCGCTCATCATGATGGGCTCGGCGTCCGGGATGGTGCCGGGGAAGCGTGCGATGACGTTGCCGGTGTTGCCGCCCACCTTCTCGCCGGCGTCGTCGATGAAGACCTCGGCCCCCATCTCCTCGCAGAGCCGTTTGATGCGCTGGGCCACGTCGCGCTCTTCGCGCGAGACGGAGTCGATCTGGACGAGTTCGAGCAGAAGGTTCTTGATGCGCTCCTGGTTAATCATGCGAGTCTCCTCGTGAGAGAAATAGCCACTCGAATCAGGTAAAGCCTTGTGAACTGCGTGGGGTGTGCCGCCAATCCTACTACAAGCGCCGTGCGGCGCGCCACGTGCGGCCTCAGCCGCCGAGGCTTTCGAGCGCGCGTTGCAGCTCGGCACGCTTGGCCTCGAGCGCCTCGTCGCCGGCGTCGGCGGGGACGTGGATGGGCGGGGCGAGGCGGACGACGGCGCGCGTGAAGGGCGCGGGTATCTGGAGCCCGTCCCAGCTCGGGAGTCGCCAGCAGCGCTCGGCCGCGACGGCGAAGGGGAGGACGGGGCGGCCCGTCTTCTTGGCGAGCAGCAGCGCGCCGGTCTTGGCGACGCGGCGGGGGCCGCGCGGCCCGTCGACGGTGAAGCCGGCCGGGCAGCCGCGCCGGACGAGCCGCGCCATCTCGACGAGCGCGCCGACGCCGCCGCGGGTCGAGGAGCCGCGCGCCGCGCCGTAGCCGAAGCGCCGGATGAAGCGCGCGATGTACTCGCCGTCGAAGCTTTGCGAGGTCATGACGACGATGCGTCGGCGGCGGAAGTAGTAGGTCGTCAGAAAAATCTGATCGTGCCAGAAGGCCATCACGGGCGGGCCGCCGCGCCAAGACTCCTCCCAGTGCTCCCAGCCCTCGACGCGGAAGCGCGCCGTCGAGCCGAGCGCGCGGATGAGGAGGTAGAAGACCAGGCCGGCGGCGCGGACGGCGAGGCGCTGGCGCAGCGTGTAGCCGGAGAGGTCGGCGAAGCGGTAGGCGCGCGCGACCGAGCCGTCCGACTCCGCCGCGCCCGCCTGCCTTTCTGTCGGGGGGGGGTGCATGGGTTTCGCCGTCGGAGTCTAGCAGATTTCTTCGGCCCCGAGGGCGCGGGGACGCCGCGGCCGTCGCCCCGAGACGGGGAAAACAGGGCCCCGACTTTTCGGTGCGCCGCGCGGCCGGAAAGGTGGTATAAAAAGCGACGTCTCGCTCATCCCGTCCGGCACACAGAGTTTAAAACATGCGCCTGCGCCACACGCTCGCACTGACGCTCCTCTTCGCCCTCTGCGCGTCCGCGGCCCTCGCGCCGCGTGGCTCTTCCGGCGCGCAGGAGCGCCGACGCCCCGTGAGCCTCGTGCTCACGAACGGCAAGGTCTTCACCGCGGACGCGCGCGGCACGCTCGCCGAGGCGGTCGCCGTCGACGCCGGGCGCATCGTCGCCGTCGGCACGTCGCGCGAGATAGGGTCGCGCTTCGAGGGCGCGCGCACCGTCGACCTGCGCGGCCGCCTCGTCACGCCCGGCTTCAACGACGCGCACATACACTTCCTCGGCGGCGGGCTCTCGTTGCTGCGCGTCAACCTCGTCGGCGCGAAGACGCTGGCCGAGGCGAAGGCGCGCGTGGCGGCGCGCGTGCGCGAGGTGCAGCCCGGCGCGTGGGTCACGGGGCGCGGCTGGGATCACACGCTCTGGGGCGGCGAGTGGCCGACGAAGAAGGAGCTGGACGAGGTCGCGCCTAACAACCCCGTCATCCTCCAGCGCGTCGACGGCCACGTCAGTTGGGCCAACACGCTCGCCTTACAAAAGGGCGGCGTGACGCGCGAGACGCGAGCGCCGCAGGGCGGCGAAATCCTGCGCGACGCGTCGGGCGAGCCGACCGGGATTTTGAAGGAGACGGCCGCGGGGCTCGTCACGCGCGTCGTGCCCGAGGCGACGCGCGAGGAGCGCGCGGAAGCCATCAACCGCGCGCTCGCCGAGGCGCGGCGCTACGGGCTGACCTCGATTCAGGACAACTCCGGCTACGAGACGACGAAGCTCTACCGCGAGCTGCTCAAGGACGGCAGGCTGACGGTGCGCGTCGCCGAGTGGCGCGACTTCGGCGACCCGGTCGAGAAGCTGAAGCAGCAGGGCGCGGAGTTCGCGACGTTCGGTGACGACCCGCTCCGCCTGCGCCTGACGGCGCTCAAGGGCTACGTCGACGGCACGCTCGGCTCGCGCACGGCGGCGATGCTCGCGCCCTTCGCCGACGACCCGCACAACAGCGGCATCCCCCGCATGCCGCCCGAGCAGTTGACCCGCATGATCGTCGAGCGCGACGCCGCCGGGCTCCAGATAGCCCTCCACTGCATCGGCGACCGCGCCAACCGGATGGCCCTCGACGGCTTCGAGGCCGCACGCAAGGCGGGAACGGCCGCCGCGCCGCGCCACCGCGTCGAGCACGCGCAGGTCGTCGCGCCGTCGGACTTCGCGCGCTTCCGCTCGCTGGGCATCATCGCCTCGATGCAGCCGTCGCACGCCATCTCCGACAAGCGCTGGGCGCAGGAGCGCCTCGGCGAGTACCGCGTGCTCGGCGCGTACAGTTGGCACACGTTCACGGCGCACGGCGTCCGCGTCGCCTTCGGCACCGACTGGCCGGTCGAGCCCGTCAGCCCTTACCTCGGGCTCTACGCCGCGGTCACGCGCCAGAGCACCGAGGGCGACCCGGCGGGCGGCTGGTGGCCCGAAGAGCGCCTGCCCATCGAAGACGCCATACGCAACTACACGGCCGCCCCGGCCTACGCCTCCTTCGAGGAGCGCGAGAAGGGGCAGGTCGCCGCCGGGATGCTCGCCGACCTCGTCGTCCACTCGAAAGACCTTCTCTCCGTCGAGCCCGCCGAGATTCTTAACACGGAGCCCGACCTGACCATCTTCGACGGCCGCGTGGTCTATGAAAGGAGCAGTAGACAGTAGTCAGTAGTCAGTAGTCAGTAGCGCTCCGCGTCGCGTTCGTTGACACTGAGACCCGGAGATTCGATGGGCGAAGGTTTTTCTACTGGCTACTGACTACTGGCTACTGCCTACTTCTTCTGACTACTGTTCGGAGGACTTTATGCCGACCTGGATGAAAGTTCTGCTTGTCGCGGGCGGGCTGCTGGTGGTGCTGCTCGTCATGGCGGCCGTCGCCAGCTACTTCGTCGTGAGCAGGTACGGGCCGGGGCTGGTCGAGGCGGGGCGGCAGACCTTCACCGAGGGCGCGGAGTACGGCAGCCGCACGGACAACGAGG
The DNA here is from genome assembly GCA_036388135.1 of Pyrinomonadaceae bacterium. Classification (GTDB taxonomy): domain Bacteria; phylum Acidobacteriota; class Blastocatellia; order Pyrinomonadales; family Pyrinomonadaceae; genus QHXN01. Next base: position 8,995 of record DASVSK010000042.1, read on the forward strand.
GCTGCCTGAACGAGGCGGCCGCGCGGCAGGCGCGCGTCGACGGCTTCACCGCCATGGTACGCAACGGCGTCTTCATGGAAGCCTGCCTCAGGGCCAGCCGCCCGACGCCCGGCTTCTGCGACGACGTGCCGCGCCAGATGGAGGTCATGAAGGCCATCACGTGGCAGCACCAGCAGTGCAAGCGTTTCGGGCTCAAGCCCGAGCAGCAGTGCGGGCAACTCTTCCAGGGCGTGCAGCGGTTCTGCGAGGAGAGCGGCCGCCCCGGCGACGCGGACGCGAACGCGAACGTCGGCGGGACGGGCGGTGGCGCGGGTGAAGGCGTCGAGCCGCCGCCGCCACCCCCAGCGCCGCGGAGGCCGCCGGCTCCCGCGCGTTAGAGGGAGGGCGAAAGCGCGCCCCTGTTTTTGAAGTCGTAACGGCCTCCATTTTTTAAAGCCGACAAAGTGAAGACGAGGGCAGGCATGAACGAACGTCTCGCGCGGCGGCGCGCGCACCTTCTTCTCGGGGCGCTCGCCGCGACCCTTCTGCTCTGCGCCGCGCCTCGGGAGGCGCGCGCGTCCTGGCGCGCGGCGGGCGACGTGCGCGCCGTCGAGCGGCGGGCCGACGGCGTCGTGCTCACGCTCACCTCGGGCGCGCGCGTCGCCGTCACCTTCAGCGACATCGAGACGGTGCGCGTCCGCCTCGCGCCGAAGGGGACGTTCGAGCGCGACCTCTCGTACGCCGTCGAGCCGAAAGACCGCAAGACCGTCGCCGCGACCGTCAAAATAACGAACGACGAGATAAGAGTCTCCTCGCTCAACGGGACGACGGCCGTCGTCCAGCATCGCCCTTTCCTCGTCACGGTGCTCGACCCGGACGGGCGCGTCGTCGTCGAGGACGACCCGGCGCGCCCACACTCCTTCGACCCCGACACCGGCGCGGTCGAGTGCTCGAAGCGGCGCGTCGAGTGGGAGACCTACTACGGCCTCGGCGAGAAGGCGGGCGCGACCATCTCGCGCGACACGCAGCAGTTCGTGATGTGGAACACGGACACCTACGGCTACCCGCGCGGGCTCGACCCCATCTACCAGTCCATCGGCTTCTACGTCGCGCTGCGGCAGGTGAGGGAGCCCGCCGGGGCGCACCCGACGGACCCTGCGCGCCAGCCGGTGCGCGGGCGCGGCCTCGCCTACGGCCTCTTCCTCGACAACACCTCGCGCACCTACTTCGACATGGGGAAGACCGACCCCTCGCGCGTGACGTTCGGCGCGGCGGGCGGCGAGCTGAACTACTACGTCTTCACGGGCGGCCGCGGGCGCACGCCGAAGGCAGTGCTCGGCGACTACACGGGGCTGACGGGGCGGACGCCGCTCCCGCCGCTGTGGGCGCTCGGCAACCAGCAGTCGCGCTGGTCTTACTACCCGGAGGCGCGCGTGCGCGAGGTGGCGCGCGGCTTCCGCGAGTCGCGGATTCCGGCCGACGTCATCTACCTCGACATCGACTACATGGAAGGCTTCCGCGTCTTCACCTGGAACCGCGAGCGCTTCCCCGACCCCGCGAAGATGATTTCCGACCTGCGCGAGCAGGGCTTCCGCGTCGTCGTCATCATCGACCCCGGCATCAAGGTCGACGAGAACTATCACGCCTACCGCGAAGGCAAGGCGGGCGGCCACTTCGTGAGGACGGCGGGCGGCGACGAGTTGCACGCCACGGTCTGGCCCGGCGTCTGCGCCTTCCCCGACTTCACCGACGCGCGCGCGCGCGAGTGGTTCGGCTCCTACTACAGGCAGCACCTCGACGAGGGCGTCGCCGGCTTCTGGAACGACATGAACGAGCCCGGCGTCTTCCTCTCCGAGCAGACGCCGAAGCCCGACGTCTACCACCACCCGATGAAGACCTTCCCGCTCGACGCGCGCCACGCGGGCGACGGCGCGCCGGGGACGCACGCGCGCTACCACAACGTCTACGGGATGCAGATGGCGCGCTCGACCTTCGAGGGCTTGAGGCGGCTCCGCCCCGGCGAGCGTCCCTTCGTGCTGACGCGCGCGGGCTACGCGGGCGTGCAGCGATACTCGGCCGTGTGGACGGGTGACAACGTGGCGAGCTGGGACCACCTGAGACTCTCAATCCCGATGCTCCTCAACCTCGGCGTCTCGGGCGTGCCGTTGGTCGGCGCGGACGTGGGCGGCTTCTCCGGCAACCCCACCCCCGAGCTGTACGCGCGCTGGCTCCAGGCCGCCGCGCTGACCCCGTTCCTGCGCTCGCACTCGGAAGCCGGCTCGAACCCGCACGAGCCCTACTCGTACGGCGACGAGTTCACCAAAATAAACCGCGCCAGCGTCGAGCTTCGCTACCGGCTGCTCCCCTACCTCTACACGCTCTTCCAAGAGCACACGGAGACGGGCGCGCCCGTCATGCGCCCGCTCTGGTTCGAGTACCCAGACGACCAGCGCGCCTACACGATAGAAGACGAGTACCTCGTCGGCCGCGACCTGCTCGTCGCGCCGGTCGTCGTCGACGCCGCGCGCAAGCGGCGCGTCTACTTCCCGGCGGGCGACGACTGGGTCGACTGGTGGACGGGCCGGAGGTACGAGGGCGGCAAGGACGCCGAGGTCGAAGCGCCGCTCGACCGCCTGCCGCTCTTCGCGCGCGCCGGCGCGGCCATCCCCGTCATCCCCGTCATCCAGCACACGGGCGAGAGGACGAAGGTGTCGCTGACGCTCGTCGTCGTGCCCGGCCCCGACGGCGAGGCGCGCGTCTGGCAGGACGGCTTCGAGGGCTACGGCGACGGCGCGTTCCCGGTTCGTGTGACACAGCGCGCCGGCCGGATTACCGTCGGCCAGACGACGGCGGCGGGCTCCCGGCTGACCACCCCCGAGTGGGCGCAGGTCACCGCGGTCGAGCTGCTCGGGTTCGCCGGGCGGCCGAAGGGCGTGCTCGTCGACGGGCGTCCGCCCGCGTCGCCGCCCGACTTCGACGGGGGCGCGGGGCGGCTGCGCGTGGCCGCCCCTCCCGCGGCGCAGTTCACCCTCAGCCTCGCGCCCTGACGCGGGGCGGCGTTAAATCTTTTACGGAGCTTCCGGACATGACTGCTCGGACTGAACACTACCCCGGCGCGCTCGACCGTCGGCGCTTCCTCTCGTCGGTCGGCAAGGGGCTGGGCCTCGCCGCGCTCTCCTCGTCGGCGGTCGCCTCGCTGCTCAAGGACGTGCGCGCGGCGGCGAAGCGCGTGGCTCACCTGTCGGCCGATGAGGCGGCGCGCGACGAGACTTTCTGGTTCGACATCCAGCAGGCTTTCTCCGTCACGCGCGGGATGGTCAACCTCAACAACGGCGGCGTCTCGCCCTCGCCCCGCATCGTCACCGAGGCGCTGGTGCGTTACACCTGGCAGCAGGAGGACGCCACCGCCTACACGATGTGGCAAATCCTTGAGCCGCAGTCCGAGACCATCCGCACGGGGCTCGCTGAGCTGATGGGGTGCGACCGCGAGGAGGTCGCCATCACGCGCAACGCCTCGGACTCGCTCGAAGCCCTGCTCTTCGGCTTCGACCTCAAACGCGGGGACGAGGTGCTGACGACGACGCAGGACTACCCGCGCATGCTCAACACCCTCCGGCAGCGCGAGCGGCGCGACGGGATAGTTCTCAAGCTGGTGAAGATTCCCGTCCCGCCGAAAGACCCCTCGGAGATAACGGCCGCCTACGAGGCCGGGATGAGCGCGCGCACGCGCCTCGTCCTCGTCTCGCACATGATCAACCTGACGGGGCAGATCACGCCCGTCCGCGACATCTGCGAGATGGCGCGCCGCCGCGGGGCCGAGACGATAGTCGACGGCGCGCACTCCTTCGCGCAGTTCCGGTTCAAGCGCGACGACCTGGGCTGCGACTACTTCGGCACCTCGCTCCACAAGTGGCTCCACGCGCCGAAGGGGACGGGGATGCTCTACGTGCGACGCGACAAGATAGCGAAAGTCTGGCCGCTCTTCGCCGCGGAGAAGGCGCAGGACGCCGACATACGCAAGTTCGAGGAGACGGGCACGCGCTCGGCCGCGCAGCGGCTCGCCGTCGGCGAGGCGCTGCTCTTCCACGACGGCGTCGGCCCCGCGCGCAAGGAGGCGCGGCTGCGCTTCCTCGCGCGCCGCTGGATGAACCAACTGAAGGCGGAGCCGCGCGTCCGCTTCAACACCTCCTTCGACGACCGCCAGTCGTGCGCGCTCGCCAACGTCCACGTCGAGGGGACGGAGCCCGGCGCGCTCTGCGAACACCTCTTCGCGCGCCACAAAATCTTCGCCACGCCCATCGTCCACGACGAGTTCAAAGGCGTCCGCGTCACCCCCAGCGTCTACACGACGCTGAAGGAACTCGACCGCTTCTGCGAAGTCATGACGGCCGTCGCGCGCAAAGGTCTGCCGAAGGCCTGACGCCCCGGCGCGGGCGCGCGAGAAACAAAAACCTTGCCAAATCCGCGGGCCTCGTCTATCCTTGCCGACTCACGCCAGTGAGGTGAAGACAATGAAGATGAGATTTAGCATCCGACTCGCCTAGAACCGACCGCCGTAAACGACGCCCGTCGTTCCCTTTCTTTCCCTTTTAAACGGAAAGCGGTTGCCCGACCACCCGAAGGTCGGGAAGGTGTGTGAAGTGATGTCGAATCTCGGGATAGAAGTCCGCAGCCTCTGTAAATCCTTCAGCAAGCGCAAGGGTCTGATGCGCACGCGCCGCACGGTGGCGCACGCGCTCAAAGACGTCTCGTTCGAGGTCGCGGCGGGCGAGACCTACGGCCTGCTCGGCCCCAACGGCTCGGGCAAGGTCGACGCTCATCCGCGTGCTCTCGACGCTGCTCATGCCGGACTCCGGCGAGGTGCGCATCTACGGCTACCGCATCCCCGGCGAGGAGGCCGAGGTGCGCCGCCGGGTCGGCCGCGTGAGCGTGGACGCGGCCTTCTACAAGAAGCTCTCGGCGCGCGAGAACCTGCTCTACTCAGCCTACCTCTACGGGATGGACAGCGGGCCGGCCGAGGCGCGCGCGCTGGAGATTCTCGAAGCGCTGGGGATGGACGGCGAGAAGTTCACCGACCCGCTCGAAGAGATGAGCCGCGGGATGCAGCAGAAGGTCGCCATCACGCGGGCGCTCCTGGTCAACCCGCCGCTGCTCCTGCTCGACGAGCCGACCACGGGGCTCGACCCGAAGAGCAAGCGCGACGTGCAGACCTTCCTCGAACGCCTGCGGGGCGAGCACGGGACGACCATCCTCCTGACCTCGCACGACATGGCGGAGACCGAGCGGCTCTGCTCGCGCATCGGCTTCATCGCCGGGGGCCGGCTCATCGCCGAGGGGACGGCCGACGGGCTGAAGCGGGCGGCGGGCGCGCAGACGCTCGAAGACGCCTTCATCACGCTCGCGGGCGAGAAGCTCGACGGGGACGAGGCCGGCGGGAAGAAAAAGGAGGCGGCGCTGGCGGGGGCCTGAGGCCCCGAGTCGGGGCGGGAGGTTTGGTGATGGAACAGGTACTCAGACAGACTTGGGCGTTCTTCTTCCGCGACTACCACCTGACGCGGCGTTACTTCTCGTGGGTGGTCGTCTTCACGTTCTACGCGGTGGTCAACTCGGCGACGGTCGTGCTGATCGGCGTGGCGGCGGGCGACCGCCGCCTGACGCTGATGCTGATGGTGGGCGTGATGCTGTGGGGGCTGCTCTCGGTCGTCTTCCAGGAGATAGCCAACTCCATCACGTACGAGCGCTGGGAGGGGACGCTCGAATACACGTTCATGGCCCCGGTCTCGCGGATGATACACCTGGCCGGCGTGAGCCTCTTCGCCACCGCTTACGCGGTCCTGCGGGCGGTCGTCATCGTGGCGGGGATGCTGCTCTTCGTCGACCTCGACCTGTCGCGCGCGAACTGGGGCGGGATAGTCGTCGTGCTCGCCGTCTCCAGCGCGGCCTTCATCGGGCTGGGGCTGATGGCGGCGGTGCTGCCCGTCTTCAGCCCCGAGCGCGGGGCCGAGGCGACGAACATCTTCCAGGGGATACTGCTCCTCGTCTCGGGCGTCTACTACCCCGTAGAGGTTCTGCCGCAGTGGCTCCAGCCGCTCTCGGTCGTCTCGCCCGCGACCTACGCGCTGTCGGCCTGCCGCAAACTCGTCGGCGTCGGCCCCGGCGCGGAGATGCTCGCGGGCGCGCCGCTCTCGGCCTGCTACTACGAGCTGACGGTGCTGACGCTGATGGGACTGCTCTCGATCCCGCTCGGCCTCTACGTCTTCGCGCTCGTCGAGCACTGGGCGAAGCGGACGGGCAAGCTGAAGCGCACGGGATGAGGAGAAGTAGACAGTAGTCAGTAGTCAGTAGACAGTAGTCAGTAGTCAGTAGAAAAACTAAAGGCGGCGCGTCCCGGCCGATGGCTGAGACGCGCCGCCCATTTTTGTTCTACTGACTACTGACTACTGTCTACTGTCTACTTCTTCCCTCAGTTCTCCTGCGCCGGGGGCGGGGGCGGCGCGGGGCGGCGCACGCGGCGGACGCCGGGGGGGACGGTGTTGTCCCTGACGGCGTAGTCCGAGGGCACTTGGAAGAGCGCGGCCGCGGGCTCGGCGCGCGAGATGTTGGTCAGGCGGTAGGTGGTCTCGCCGGAGCGCGGGTCGCTGTGGCGCGTCATGACGACGACCTGCAACTCGGGCGAGTACCAGCGCTCGTCGACGATCTGGATGGGCTGCTCGTTGCCGATCTCGCCCGCCGGGATGGTCACGGTCGTCCGCGTGCCCTCGGCCATCACGCCGTCGAAGGCGCGCGGCTCAAGCTTCTCGGTCTTCCCCTCGCGCCTCGAGTGCGTCACGTTGAACTCGACGTTGACGCCGTCCAGGTGCGGGACCGGGGGCGCGATGACGGTCGTCGTCGTCCCGTGCGGCGCGGCGGGGCCGGGCACGCGCTCGAAGACGAAGTTGCGCTCGACTTCCAACTTCCGCGCGCCGTCGTCGGTGGCGCGCTGGCGCGCATGCGTCGCGTCGCCCTCGGCCCTGAAGCGCATCTCGACGCGCGGCAGCTTGCGCGCCGTCCTCTTCGACGGGTCGAGGATGTAGTGGACGCCCGCCACGGGGTCGTTGATGAAGACTGTCTGCGGCACGTCGCCCGACGTAGCGTAGGGGCCGATGTAGCCGAGCGTCTGGTCGCGGCGCGTGCGCCCCTCGGCGTCGCGGTAGACCTGCGCCGTGTTCTTGCGGACGATGCGGTTGCCGTCGGTCAGTTGCTGCACCGACTCGGTGACGGCCTGCGCCGAGTAGGGCGCGCCCTTGACGAGCTTGCCGGCGAAGCTCATCTCGGTAGCCATGAAGATGACGTTGTCGCCGCGGATTTCGGGCGGCGGCGGGGGCGCGGCGGGCGGCCCCTGCGCGATGAATAACTCCTCGACCATCTCCTCCATGACGATTACCTTATCCTCCGCCCGCGGCGGGTCTACGACGCCCTTGCGCCCCTGCTCCTGCGCGCCCGCGACGAGGGTGTTACCCAAAAGCGCGAAGGCCACGGCGAAGGCGTTTAACTTCCTCTTCATACTCTGACTCCTTTTCGTTGTCATTACTTCGGATTTTTAAAAGCCGTCCCGGCGACCTTTCGAGTTTCCGCAGGGGCTCCCGCGCGGAAAGTGAGACGCCCTTCAGCGTACGAAACGTATGGCGCGCGCGGTGCCGTCTTCGCCCAGCAGGACGTCGGCCTTGACGCGGCCGCCGGCCGCCTCCGCGTTGACGGGCAGCCCGAAGGAGGCGAGCGCCGAGCGCGGCAGCTCGACCCTGACGAGGTGACCCTCTTCCGCCTGCGCGTACTGCCCGCCCTGCATCAGCGGGATGAACTCGGTCGCTATCTCCTGCGCGCGCGCGTCGGCCGCGGGCCGCGCCTGTGCGGGGCGACCCCCGCCCGCGCCGTAAGAGGCGTTCACGGCGCGGC
>DASVSK010000043.1:0-6647 GCA_036388135.1 Pyrinomonadaceae bacterium
AAAAATAAGACAGGTGGCGAGTGACGGGTGCCGGGTGATAAGAAAAACCTGCGTTATTCTTATCACTCAACACTCGTCATCCATCACCCCTGCATTATATCTGTACGCCGGGGGCCGGGGCAACGATCTGGCCGTCGCGCATCTGTATGATGCGGCGGCACATGGCGGCCGCCTCCGGGTTGTGGGTGATCATGATGATGGTCTGGTTGAAGCGGTAATTCATCTCCTGGAACATGTTGAGCACGATGGCCGAGTTTTCGGTGTCGAGGTTGCCGGTGGGCTCGTCGGCGAGGATGATGGCGGGGCGGTTGACGACGGCGCGAGCGAGCGCGACCCGCTGCTGCTCGCCGCCCGAGAGTTCGAGCGGCTTGTGGTGCATCTTGTCTTCGAGCTGGAGCATGCGGAGGATTTCGCGCCGGCGCTCGGGGTCGCCGCCCTTCTTGCCGTCCGCGCCGCCGTGGATGCTCTCGGCGAGCTTCAAGTTCCCCTCCGCCGAGAGCGTCGGGAAGAGGTTGAAGCGCTGGAAGACGAAGCCGATCTTGCGGCGGCGGATGTCCGTGCGCTTGGCGTCGGTGGCGGCCGTCAGGTCTTCGTCGTCGATAAGGATGCGCCCCGTCGTCGGCGTCAGCAGCCCGCCGAGCAGGTGCAGCATCGTCGACTTCCCGCACCCGGAAGGCCCCATGATGGCGAGGTACTCGCCCTCCTCGACGTCGAGCGAGACGCCGCGCAGCGCGGGCACGTCCACGCTCCCCACCCGGTAGACCTTCGTCAGGTTCTCTGCGCTGAGAATTGTTCTCATAGTGAATGGTGAATAGTAAATGGTAAATGGCGTGAAGACCAAAGGCGGCCTTCATTCACCGTTCACTATTTACCACTTACCTTCTATTCGTACGCGAGCGCGCTCACGGCGTCGAGGTTGGCGGCGCGCACCGCCGGGTAGAGCGCGCCGAGCGCGCCGCCGAGCAGGCCGATGAGCGCCGCCGTCAGCCCCCAGGCCCAACTGTACTCGAAGGGCAGCGCGTAGGCGCGCTGGATCAGGTAGCCGGCGGCGAAGGAGACGGCGAACCCGGCCGCGACGCCGATGACGCTGATGAGCACGGCCTCCTTCTCGATCTCGCCCACGATGTAGCCGCGCGAAGCGCCGAGCGCCTTGAGGATGCCGATCTCGCGCGTCCGCTCCGTGATGGTAGTGTACATGGCGAGCATCACGACGAGCCCGCTCACCAGCGCCGAGAGCCCGACCAGCGTGCGCAGGAAGACGCCGAGGTAGGGGATGCTCTTCTCGATGTTGGTGATGATGTCGCGCGTGAGCTGAATCTTGTTGCCGGGCAACTGCTCGTCGATGCGTCGCGCCACCTCGGCCGCCCGCCCCGGCTCCTTCAGCCTGACGTAAATCCAGGTACACTTGCCCGGCGCTTCGAGCGCGTCCTGCATCGCGGCCAGCGACATCTTGACGCGCGGGCCCGACTCGGGCGTGTAGACGCCCGTGACCTTGTAGGTCTGGTTGCCGAAGAGCTTGATCTCGCTCCCCGGCGAGAGGTTGTTGTTGCGCGCCTTCGCCTCGTCGACGACGACCTCGTCGACCGCCTCGGGCGCGCGCCCGGCGGCGAGGCTCATCTCGTTCATCGCGGCGAACTGGTTCCAGTCCACGCCCTCGACCTGCTCGAAGCCGAAGCCCTTCCCGCCCTGCGAGACGTAGCGGATGTCGGGCACCGCCGCCGCCACGCCCTCGACCTTCATCAGCTCCTCCGCGTACTGCACAGGCAGGTTGGCCGTCGTGCTCATCAGCTCGGTGCCGCCCGAGCGCGTGAAGATGATCTCGGCCTTGAGGTTCTGCGAGCGCCGCTGCAAGTCGTTCGACAGCCCGCGCGCCAGCCCCGTGAAGAGCATCACCAGGCACACGCCCAACGCCACGCCCGCCGCGCTGACGACGGCGCGCACCGGGCGCTGGCGCACGTTGGCTGTGACGAGACTGTCCATCTCCGGTTAACGGCGAGTGGTAAATCGTGAATGGCGGCCGGCCGCCCCCGACGGCGGGCCGGCATGAACCCGGCCCGTTCAACGCCCGACCGCTATTCGCCGTCTACGATTCACCATCTACTTCCTGTTCGCGTCCAGGTTGACCTCCGGCAGGTTCGCGGCGTTCTTCAGGACGAAAATCTCCGAGTCGTAGGGCTGGTCGACCTTGACCGCGCCGGGCTCCTGGAAGGCGATGCGTATCGAGTAGTGATCCTGCGGCCGCGTCAGCTCGACCTGCGCGGGAAGCCTGAGACGCCCCTCCTCGCCGAAGGGCTGCTGGTTGCTGTAGACGACGTCGGTGACGAGCTGCCCGCGCTCGCCGTAGATTTGCACGCGCGCCAGCCGGAGCTGGCCGACGCGGTCGAACCAGAAGCGGCGGGTGACGCGCGCGCGGTTCTGCGCCACCAGCTCCATCTCCGAGAGCACGTAGTAGCCGCGCACGACGCGCGCGCCCTTCTTCGCGCCGGGGCGCACGTCCGCCTCCTCCTCGTAGTGCTCGGCCTGCGCGTAGACGTGCTTCGTGTCTTCGAAGGAGACGGGCGGGACGAGTACGGCGTCGGTCAGGTGCTGCGGGCGCAGGCTGGAGATGGCGCTGACGGTGGCGCGCTGCATCGCCTCCTCCTGCCTCCTGCCGCCTGCCTTGCAGTCGAGCGACGCGCCCCCGTTGCCCGCGTCCACCTTCTCGTAGGCGGCGGCGTTCAATCCGGTGACGAAGCGTCGATATTTCTCATTTCCCTGATAGACCGCCGCCCAGAAGCGCTCGCCGGTCGAGCTCATCTCGGCCACCTTCGTCCCGACGACCGGCACCTGCACGATGAGGTAGACCTGGCCGGGTCGCTGCACGACGAGGCGGCCGTCGGCCGTGCGGTACTTGTCGGCGAGCCCGCACTCGGCGTAGCTGGTGTCGAGGAACTGGATGTCGACCCGCCCGTTGAGCGTGCGCACGGCTCCGAGGCGGTTGACCTCCTCGAAAAGCTGGGGCATGTCGGCGTCGATGAGCGGCGTCAGCGGCTGCGGCACGATGATGCGCGTCTTCGTCCTGAAGAGCCCGCACCCGGCCAACAGCAGCGCCGCCGCCAGCACGAGCGCCGCCCGCGCGACCCCACCGCGCCCCAAGTCTTTCAGACTGTGCATCCGAAGCAAAAGTTAACCGTCCGCCACCCGCCGCCGCCCCGCCGAATTCTGGAAATCAGTTAATGGAAGCTAACAAACGCCCTTCGGCCTTGTCAACGAAGGGAGTGGACAGTAGGCAGTAGTCAGTAGTCAGTAGTCAGTAGAAGAACCTTTAGTATTCGAGTCATCAGAATGTCAGTGACAACGACCTCAGCGCGAAGCGCCTACTGACTACTGACTACTGACTACTGCCTACTGTTTCTCATCAAGCATCAGCGGCGGCTTGTCGAAGCGCGCGCGCAGGGCGTTGACGGCGGCGTAGACGCGCGGGCGGCTGACGATGCGCGTTTCCAGGCCGCGCTTGCCGGGGAAGTCCAGCAGCATGATGCCGAGCAGGATGGTGAGCACGCCCTGCCCCGGCACGCCGGGCATCGACATGACGACGCCGAGGACGACGAGCATGAGCCCGAGCATGTTCTTAGCGACGATGGCGACGGCGCGCAGCACCGGGTGGCTCCTGACGAGGAACTCGCGCGCGTGCGACGAGTGGAAGTAGTTGGCCGGCAGCTTCACCAGCACAACCGTCACCACGGCGATGCTCAGGACGAAGGTGACGACCGAGAACAGCACCCCCACGAGCACCTGCCCCCACGTCAGCCCCCACCCGTGAATCGTCTCGGTCAGCCAGTTGAACATAAGAGAAGTGGACAGTAGTCAGTAGTCAGTAGTCAGTAGTCAGTAGTCAGTAGTCAGTAGAAAAACCTTTAGTAGTCGAATCGTCCAGATGTCAGCGTCAACGGCCGCGGCGCGGAGCGACTACTGTCTACTGTCTACTGTCTACTGTTTACTGTCTACTTCATTCCTCGCGCGTACGAGCGCCGCGACCGTCTCGGCGACGACGTCGCGGGCCGCGCCTTCGAGTCCGAAGTCGCGCCCCTCGGCTCCCTCCCAGAATTCGCCCAGGCCCCGCGAGCCGGCGCGCTCGAAGGCGAGCGCCTGCGCGAGCAGGTCGATGACGTCCGCCGCCTTGACGAGCCGAGCCTCCTGGCTGGCGCGCGCCTCGTAGTCCTCGTGCAGCTCGGCGTAGCGCGCGGCGTGCGCCGCGCCCGCGCCGCGCATCACGTCGTCGAAGGCGGCGCGCTCGGCCGCTCGGCGCGCTTCCTTGCCGTAGTATTCGGCGACCGTGCGCGGCATGTCGCCCGTGCGCGTCTCCTGCAAGTCGTGCATCAGCGCGATTCTCAGCACGCGCCCGACGTCCAGCCCCGCGCCGCGCGCCGCGCACTCGTCCGCCAGAAGCATCGCCGTCAGCGCCACGCCGTAGCTGTGCGCCGCCACCGACTCCGCCCCCGGCGGCAGGCCCCGCAAGACCCACCCCGTCCGGTCGAGCCGCTTCAAACGCTGAAGTTCGAGAAGGACGCTGAGCATAAGAGAAGTAGTCAGTAATCAGTAGTCAGTAGTCAGTAGAAAAACTGTCCTTAGTCGAATCATCCGTGTGTCAGCGTCAACAGCGGCGGCGCGGAGCGCTACTGCCTACTGTCTACTGTCTACTGACTACTTCCTAATACGTGAACACTTTTCCGGGGTTCAGGATGCCGTTGGGGTCGAGCGCGCGCTTGATGCGGCGCATGGCCTCGATGGTCTCGCCGCCGAGCGCCATCTTGAGGTAGGGGGCCTTGACGTAGCCGATGCCGTGCTCGCCGCTGATGGTGCCGCCCAGGTCGACCGCGGCGGCGAAGGTCTCGCCGACGGCCTCGCGCGCGCGCCCGACGGCCGCCGGGTCGTCGCGGTCGCACATGAAGTTGACGTGGATGTTCCCGTCGCCAAGGTGTCCAAAGTTGACGACGAAGGTTTCGTACTTCCGCCCGACGGCCTCGACGCGCTCGATCAGCTCGGGCACGCGCGAGCGCGGGACGACGACGTCCTCGTTGAACTTGAGCGTGCCGAACTTCTTAATCGAGGGCGAGAGCGCGCGCCGCACGTCCCACAGCCTGTCCTCGTCTTCGCGCGACTCGGAGCGGAGGACGTCGTAGCCGCCCAGCCCCCTCACCACCTCCTCCACGACGCGCGCCGTGCGCTCGACCTCTTCGCGCCCGCCGTCGACCGAGACGAGCAGGAGCGCGCCCGCCCCCGGGTCGATGCCGAAGGCGAACTCCGACTCGACGGCGCGGATGGCGTTGCGGTCTAAGACCTCGATGGCGACCGGCGTGACGCGCGCGCGCGTGAAGGCGGGCGGGCAGGCGCAGGCGGCCGTCATCGTCTTGAAGGTGGCGCGCACGGTGCGCGTCGTCTCGGGGAGCGGCAGCAGCTTGAGCGTCGCCTCGGTGATGATGCCGAGCATGCCTTCGGAGCCGCAGACGAGCCCGGTCAGCTCGAAGCCGACGACGTTCTTACTCGTCAGCCCGCCCGTGCGGATTATCTCGCCGGTCGGGAGGACGACTTCGAGCCCGAGCACGTAATGCTTCGTCACGCCGTACTTCGCGGAGCGGATGCCGCCCGCGTTCTCGGCGATGTTGCCGCCGATGTAAGAGTTCTTGTACGACGCCGGGTCGGGCGGGTAGAAGAGCCCGACCTCCTCGGCCGCCTGTTGCAGCGCGTAGGTCGTGACGCCCGGCTCGGTGATGGCGTAGAGGTTCTCTACGTTGACCTCGCGGATGCGGTTCATGCGGTCTGTGCCGACGACAACGCCGCCCTCGACCGGCACCGCGCCGCCCGTGTAGCCGACGCCGCCGCCGCGCGCCGTGACGGGGAAGCGCCGCTCGTTCGCCAGCCGCAGAATCGCCGAGACCTCCCCGGCCGTACGCGGCAGCAGGACGGCCTCGGGCGGGAACTTCTCCTTGAGAGCGTCGCCCGCGTAAGGCTCCACGCGCTCGTCGTCGACCAGCACGTTCTCCGCCCCGACGATTTCGCGCAGCCGCGCCAGCACCCCCGGCTCCGACGCCGCCGTGCGCGCGCGCACACCCTTATCCGCGAAGTGAATCGTCCGGCTCATCCTTCTTGCTGCTTTCTCCTTGCCGCTACTTTATCGCGCCGCGCGCCCACACATCAACGCGCGCCGCAGGCCTGACGCGGAAAACGGAAGGAGGCGGCGCATGGCGTGTGCGCCGCCTCTTCATTCTTCTCGTCTGGCTCTTTCGTCACCGCTCGCGCGCCGACGCGCGCCGACCCGCCGACGGTCAGGCGGAGGGTCGTGCCCTTTTCGGGGCTGAGCACGCCCGCACTTCATCCTTCGTCCTTCTCTTCACGGCGCTTGCTGGACGATGATGCGGACGCGCTCTTTGCCGACGACGATTTCGAGCGGGTTGCCGAGCTGGATGGGGATGGTCTTGCCGTTGACGTTGATTTCGAGCGGGGGCGTCGCGGCCGCGCCGGTCGTGGCCGTGGTCGCGGTCGTCGCCGCGCCCGCGGCGGGTTCGGCTGAGGGCGGTGCGGAGCCCGGCTCGGCCGGGGGCGGCGCGGTCTGCTCGCGCGGCTTGGCGACGTCGCCCGTGCGCGTCAGCAGGGTCGTCGCCACGATG
>DASVSK010000044.1:0-7022 GCA_036388135.1 Pyrinomonadaceae bacterium
CGTAGAGCCCGTGCGTGACGATGACCGGCATCCCTTCGAGCGAGGCGCGGTCGGGCTCGCCGCCGGGCAGGGGCGCGGGGAGCCGGCCGCTCATGGCGGCGACGCCCGCGACCCTCTCGGGCCGCGTCAGCATCAGCGCGAGGCTCATCATCGCGCCCTGGCTGAAGCCCGCGACGTAGGTGGCCCCCGCGTCCGTCCCGTAAGCCTCGACCAGCTCGTCGATGAAGCCGGGCAGCATCTCCAGGCTCCCCATCGCCTGCGCGAGGTCTGCGACCATGCCCTCCGGCGTGAGGTCGAGGCGGAACCAGGCGTAGGAGCCCGGCCCGAGGACGACCGGCGCGCGCGCGCTCACGACAAGAACACGCCCGTCGAGCGCGGGCGCGAGCCCGAGCAGGTCCGCCTCGTTGCTGCCGAAGCCGTGCAGCAGGAGCAGGAGCGGCGGCCGCCCCCCCGTGCGCTCGCGCGGCTCCCGCACGAGGTGCGTCAGCGATAAGTTATTTTTGCTCATCCCGGTCTTAAGACTTCCCTTCCGCGTGCGTCGCCTTCGTCTCCGGCGCGCCGCGCCGTGCGAGTCAGCCCGCCCCCGGCACGGGCCATTCCACCCCCTCCGCGCCGAGGAAGCGCGCCAGCCGCTCGGCCGCCTCTTCGAGCCCTCTGAGCCTCGCGCGCGTCGCGCGCACGCCCGGCTCCCAGAAGACGCGTCGGACTTTGAGCAGCCCCTCGTCGCGGTGGAGCTTCGGGTCGATGCGCCCGACGAGGCGTTCGCCTTCGAGCACGGGCAGGACGTAGTAGCCGTGCCGCCGCGCGGCCTCGGGCACGAACGCCTCGAAGCGGTAGTCGAAGCCGAACAGGCGGAGCGCGCGCGCGCGGTCGCGCAGGACCGGGTCGAAGGGGCTGAGCAGCCGCGTGCGCCGCGGCGGCTCCGGCAGGCGCGCGAGCCGACGCTCCCAGTCGGGCAGGGCGTAGGCCGCCTTCGGCTTCGGCCCCGCGTCGTGCGGCTCGACGACGACGGGCACGACGCGCCCTACGCTCGCGGCGCGCTCGCACCAGGCTTTGGCGCGCGCCGGCTCTATCGCGTTCCAGAACTCGGCCAGCTCCTTCGGCGTCGCCACGACCAGCCGCTCGAAGGCCGTCGAGCAGCCCCACTCCGTATGTTCCTCTTCCGAGGGCGCGGGCGCGCGGTGCAGCTCGGGGAAGACGCGCTCGGTCAGGTCGTAGACCTTCTGGAAGCCCTCGCGCCGCGCCACCATCAGCTCGCCCGTGTGCCAGAGGTATTCGAGCGCGGCTTTCTGCGGCTTCCAGCCCCACCAGGCCGAGGACGCGCCGCGCTCGTGCTCGAAGTCCTGCGAGCGGAGCGGCCCCTCGCGCTCTATGCGCCCGCGCACCGCGGCGAGAACCTTGTCCGGCTCGCCGCCCATCCGCTCCGCCCACCAGCCGTTCTTCCGTATGCGCTCGGCCGCGCGCGCGAAGCGCGGCTTCCAGTGCGCGAACCACTCGGAGGGGACGGCCGAGGCGTCGTGCGTCCAGTGCTCGAAGAGGCTGCGGTCGCGTTCGAGCAGGCGCGCCAGGTGCTCGCGGCGGTAGCCGTCGAGCCGGCTGAAGAGCGTCAGGTGGTGCGCGCGCTCGACGTAGCTGATGGAGTCGAGCTGCACGAAGCCCATCCGCCTGACGAGGTCGAGCAGCCCGGCCGCCGTCGCCGCGCGCGCGGGCTCGGACAGAAGGCCCTGCGCCCCCATCAGAAGCAGCCGCGCCGCCCCCGCCGTCACGCGGGGCGCGTCCGTGTGCGTCGCTGTAGTCTTTACCGTCAAGGCTGTTTGAACTTTAAAGTCAGCGCCCTCTTTTCTCAACCGCGCCCGCGCGCGGAGTTAGAAGGCGTCGGGTGACCGGCGGGCCGCGCTAAAGTTTTCGCCCGCTTTCAAAGTGGCGCTCGCGCCCCGTGAGCGGGTCGCGGAAGGAGACGGACTTCGCCAGCAGCTTGAGCGGGGCGGAAAAGTCTTCGGGCGCGGGCGGCGGGAGCACCTCGGGGTAGAGCCTGTCGTTCGTGACGGGAATCCCCAGCGCCGCGAGGTGCAGCCGGACCTGATGCTTGCGCCCCGTCAGGGCCTCGGCCTCGTAGAGCGACGACGCGCCCGCGCGCGCGAGCAGGCGGACGCGCGTCTCGGAGTTCGGCTCGCCCTCGGCCTCCCTCATGCGGAAGAAGGGCTCGCCCGCGACCACGCGGCTGCGGCGCGTGACGGGGAGGCCGAGCGAGTCGTCCGAGGGCGCGAGCGCCTCGTAGACCTTCGAGACCTCGCGCCTCTGGAAGAGCGAGGCGTAAGCGCCGCGCGTCGAAGGGTCGAGCGAGAAGACGACGACGCCGGCCGTCTCGCGGTCGAGGCGGTGGACGGGGGCGAGGTGCTCCGCGCCCGTCAGTCTCTTCAGGCGGACGAGCAGCGTCTCACGCAGGAAGCGCCCCGCGGGGACGACCGCGAGGAAGTGCGGCTTGTCGGCGACGAGGATGTGCGCGTCTCGATGAAGGACGCGCTCTTCAAAGGGAACCCGCGGCTCCTCCCCCTCGGGCTCGCGGTAGTAGAAGACGCACGCGCCCGCGCGGTAAGGGCTCGCGGGCGTCAGCCGCGAGCCCTTCTCGTCGACCACCCCGCCCTTGCGCATCCGCGACGCCCAGACGTCCGCGCCCACGCACGGGTGCCGTTCCGCCAGAAAGTCCAGGACGGTCTCCCAGTCGCCCGCGGGCAGACTCTGGCGGCTCGGGCTTACCCCTTCGACGACCGGCAGCGGCGGCCTTAAAGCGTCCCTCATTTTCGCGGCGCTCGTCCCTTGCCCTGAAAACATTTGCCGTCGCAGGCGCGGGGGCGCGGAGACGGATGCGGGGTCAGGACAATCCCCTCTTAATCTCTCGCGCCCCGCGCCCGCGGCGGCTGACTCTTATCGCCCGGCCGCGACGTGCGCGTCGTAGGCGGCGCGCGCCAGCTCGGCGATGACCTTCTCCTGCGCCTCGGCCGACAGCTTCGAGCCGTTCAGGAGCGCCGCGACGGCGAGGTGGCCTTTGCCCCCGGGGAGCGTGATGATGCCGACGTCGTTCGTCGTCGAAGGGCCGCTGCCCGTCTTGTCGGCGACGGGCGTGCCCGCGGGCGGGCCCGCGCGAAGGCGCTTGTCGCCCGTCACCGCGCGCCCCATCAGCCCGAGCAGCACTTCGAGCTGCGGGGGCCGTAAGACCTCGCCCTTCCGAAGCCGCGCGAGCAGCCGCGCGAGGTCGGAGGCCGTGCCGCGGTTCGGGTGGTCGGGCAGCTTTAAGACCTCGCGCACGTTGGCGCGGACTTCGATGTTCCGGAGGCCGAGCGCGCGCATGTGGTCTGTCACGACCCGCGGGCCGCCGACGAGTTCGAGCATCTTGTCGCTCGAAGTGTTGTCGCTCCGCACGATGGATAGCTCAAGCAGCTCGCGGATGGTTCTGTCGGAAGGCTTGAGCCAGAGGTCTGTGTTGCTCTTCGTGCCGGGCGAGACCTCCCCGGGCTCGACCCTCACCTTCTGGTCGAGACTCAGCTTCCCCTCCTCAACGTCCTTCAGCACGGCGACCGCGAGCGGCAGCTTGAAGACGCTGTAGAGCGGCAGACTCCGCTCGCCCTCGAACGACGCGGAGCGCCCCGACTCGACGTGCGTCACGGCCACGCCGCACTCGCCGCCCGCGCGCGCGCAAATCTCCCTGAGGCGTCCGGCCAGCCCGGCGTCCGTGCCCTCCGACTGACCCTGCGCGGGCGGGGTCGCCGCGGGCGTCGGGCTCAGGGCGGGCGCGGGCGCGACGCCGCCGGAACTCTGCGCGGGCGCTCCGCCGTTCAGACAGGCGGACAGGCCGACGGCCGCGGCGACGACGGCGGCCACGGCGAACGGGGTTCTGCTAAACAAGGGTGATGCCTCCCGGTCAAAGCTGCGTGAGGAAGGGCGAAAGTTTATCACAGGGACGCGGAGACGCGGCTTGAGGCAAGGGAGCCTTGCCCGAGCTCTCTTCCGTCGTCTCTTCCGTCGTCTCTTCTGCGGCGTCAGGGGAGGTTAATATTTTCCGCGCGGGCCCAGCCCGAGGCGTCGCTAAGCGCCGCCGCGCCGCGCGCGGGATTTCGCCGGCCGCGCGCGTCGCTGCGCGACGACGAACTCCTTGTAGTGGCTGTAGCGGCGCAGGATGTGGTCGACGTAGTTGACCGGCTCCAGCCCGCGGCAGAAGCCGAACTTGACCACCTCGTCCGAGGAGTACTTCTGCGTCGACTTCTGGAGGAGCCAGTAGGAGACGTCCGCCCAGCGGAGCGGGTCGCCGCCGTACTTCGACGCGAGGCGCTGCGCGTCCTCGACGTGCCCCGCCCCCGTGTTGTAGGAGGCGAGGATGAACTTGAGGCGCTCGCCCTCGTCCACGATGCGCTCGTCCCAGAAGTTGGTCAGCCACTTGATGTACCTGACGCCGCCGCGGACGTTGTCCTCCGGGTCGAAGGGGTCGGTCACGCCGACCTGCCGCGCCGTCGCCGGCATCAACTGGAGCAGCCCCGACGCCCCCGCCCACGACTTCGCGTCCGGCTTGAAGCGCGACTCCTGGTACATCTGCGAGGCGAGCAGCCGCCAGTCCCAGCCGACCTCGGGCGCGTGCCGCTTGAGCAGCTCGTCGTAGGGGCAGAGCTTTCCCGTCGAGGAGGTCAGGAAGTCGCTCGTCGCGCGCTCGATGTAGCCGCGCATGTCGACGAAGTACTTCTTGTAGAGGCGCGAGAAGAGCCCCGAGTTCTGCTCGTCCTCTATCCAGCGGTCGAGCGCCGCGCGCAGCTCGGGCGAGTTCTTCCTGACGGCCCACGCGACGCCGTGCGTGCGCCCGAGGACGGGGCGCACCTTGAGGTTGCTGAACTCGGCCTCCTTCAGCGCCGCGAGGTTGGCCTGCATGACCGTGAACTCGACCTCGCCGCGCGCTATCTTCTGCGCCAGCGCCTCGTCCTGAATCTGGCCCAGCTCGACGACGTGTATCTCGCCCGAGATTTCGTCGGCCAGCTCGACGAGCGTCCGCGAGTAGGGCGACTTCTCCGGCAGGTCGACGCGCTTGCCCGCGAGCTGCGCCGGGTGCGAGACGAGACGCGCCGACAGGTCGACCTCGGGCGAGGGGTCGGCCGGGCCGGCCGCCATCGCCTTCTCGGCCACCTTGCTCGCCGACTCCGGCGCGGTCTCCTGCTGCACGAGCGCGGGCTCGGTCTGGTAGAGCGCGCGCGTGAAGGCGGCCTGCGCCTCGCTCTCGGGGTTGGGGATGAGCCGCGCGGCCGCCACGTCGCCCTCGCCCCTGTTCAGGAGCGGCAGCAGGCTCTTCGGGTCGGTCACCACCACCATCTTGAGCTTGAGCCCCTGCGCCGCGGCGAACTCGCGCAGCAGCTCGTACTCGTACCCCAGCGCCTCGCCGCGGTAGACGAAGTAGGTGGTCGAGTTGTAGGGCGCGAGCACCGTCAGCGTCCCGCGCTCGCGTATCTCGGCGAGGTCGCGCCGGACGGGCTCCGGCGGCGGCGCGACGCCCGACTTGCGCACGATCTCGTCGACGGGTTCGAGCTTCGTCTTCGGCCCGCGTTTGCAGGACGCGGACGGCAAGAGGAAGAGCAGGCAGGCGCAGAGGAGCAGGCAGAGCAGTCTACACGTCGGGTTCATAGGGAGTCCGTCCAGCGGGCTGGGTCGCCCTTCGCTCGCACAAAAAGGGGAAAGCCGTGGGCCGCGGGGGCAAGAGCACAAAGTTTTTAAGCCAAAACCGCCCCCCGCGTCAACGCCCGCCGCGCGCGCGCCGCGCCCGTCGCCGTCGGCGGCAACGATTACATAACTATTACTTCTGCTGCCCCCTTCGTGCCGAGCGGCGCGAAGCTGCAAGAATTTGAATTTCTAACGAGGTTGCGGCCATCCCGAAGGATTGAAAGACAGCGTGAGGGCATGAGGATGAACAAAAAATCGTTCCGGAATCGTACCGCGTTTCCAGCGGCGGGGCGCGGGTCGTGTCCGCGTATCTTTCTTTTATACGCGGACAGCAACTACGGGAGAGGCGATATTGAAAACGCTCGTCGAAGATGAAGAGCTGCGATGCCTGTGCGCGACGGCCGACGGCTCAAAGCCTTTCGAGAGTTCGGGGCTGTGAGAACGTCTTGCCGCTCTCAACCTGATGGCAAGTCAGAAGCTACCAGCGCGCACGCTTGGGGGTTCAGCTACCATACCGATGCGCTACGGCGCATAGAAACGCTACGGCCAGAGAGTGGCCTTTGAGGTTCAAAATGGGCTGGGAACGACGCGGAAAAGGTGGCAAAAGACTCGTCTACATTCGCAAAAAGCGCGTCGACGGCCGCGTGGTGAGCATTTATGTGGGCTCCGGAGAGGTCGGAGAGAGAGCGGAGCGCGAAGATCGCGCCCGGCGCGAGGTCGTCGAGTCCCTGCGCCGAGGAGGTTCCGTCACTTCTCAGGCGGCCGAGGAGCTACAGGTAGCACCTCCCGAAGTGCTACGCGTAGCACCCGCTCAAGCCGAAGAGGCCGCGGCAGATACGAAAGTAGACCCCGAAGACAAGTGGGCGAAGTATCTAGGTCGCTCGTAGCCGCCGAGGGGATATCGGCGCTGGTAGCGCAAGAAATCGCTTTCCGGGTTTTTCCGGCGGCTGCCGGTTTTCGCCGCTGATTCTTGGGCAGCAGACAGTCGAGGCCATCAACATGACAGACAGGTTACTCACAAGGGTATGGGTGATGCCGTCGGGCAATCGTACGCGCAGGGTCGCCCGAGTTCGGCTCTCGCTACGGGATTATCTCAAAACGTTTTGACCTCTGTATAATCCCCCGCGTCTGCCACAACTGCAATTGTGCGCGGGGCTTCTACGGCGAGTGCCCCTACGAAGCGGAGCGGCGCGCGGCGGCTGAAACCCACACCGCCGCAACCCCGCTGCCTTCCCTTGAAGGCCCACGCCCTGACAACCCGGCGAGCCGCGTCCGAGTGCGCCCGCCCCGCAGCCCTTCATGCGTCGGATGCTCACTCCCGCGACGGC
>DASVSK010000045.1:0-2932 GCA_036388135.1 Pyrinomonadaceae bacterium
CGCTTCTTCTCGCGCTTGTGGATGAGAAGGGCGCTCTCTTCCGTCCGCAGCCCCGCGCTGCTCGAAGCCGGGTGCGCGCTGATGAGGCGCGCGCCCTTCGACTCGCTGGCGAGCCACGTCTTCTTCGGGCGCGGCTCGTTCCCCGACGTCGCGCCCGCGCGCGGGAGTCTGTCGGCCGGCGAGAGCGGCGCGGCGGTCTGAAAGCCGGGGCTTGAAAGGGGCGGCGTCCGGCGGGGGCGCGGCGGACGCCGGGGCTTCGGACGTGGAAAGCCACAGGCGCGTCCCGTGGCTCGGTCTGCTGCGGCGGGGGCGGCGTCGGGGTTAAATCGCAGGGACGCAACGAGCAACTTAAACGGGGGAGTGTGGAAAGAGCATGTTCAAGCGCATCGCAGCCATCGCCTTCATCTTCGTGTGCGCGGCCGGCGCGTGGATGATTCTCGGCGCGACCATCTTCTCGCGCACCTACGACTCGGACGCGGTCCTCGAAGGACAGGTCGCCTCGCTCTGGGGCGCGCCGCAGTCGCAGTCGCCGCCCGTCGCCACCGTCGAGCGCACGGTGCCGAAGACGACCGAGACGGTCGAGAACGGCAAGCTGAAGGTCGTCACAGAGAAGGTGACTTTGGCGGAGACGCTGCCGCTTGAGTCGAGCCGCGTCGACGTCAGGCTCGGGCTCGAACACAGGCAGAAGGGGCTGCTCTGGTACAGCACCTACAGGGTCGGCTTCGAGGGGCTCTACGCCTTCCGCAACACGACCGGACAGGATCGCGTGACCTTCACGCTGAAGTTCCCGGCCGAGCGCGCCATCTACGACGACCTCGTCTTCACGGTCAACGACCAGCCCGTGGCGCTCACGAACGAGAGGAACTCGGCGACGGGCTCGGCCGCGGTCGGGGCGGGCGAGACGGCGACGCTGCGCGTGGCGTACCGCTCGCAGGGGCTCGACGACTGGCGCTACAACTTCGGCGGCGACGTGGCGCAGGTGCGCGACTTCCGCCTGCGGATGGCGACCGACTTCAAGGCGATAGACTTCCCCGAGAACACGCTGTCGCCGTCGGAGAAGCGCGAGACGGGCGACGGGTGGGAGCTTGAGTGGAACTACAAGAACCTCGTCTCGGGCTTCCAGATCGGGATGAAGATGCCCGAGAAGTTGCAGCCCGGGCCGCTCGCCGGGCGCATCAGCCTCTTCGCGCCGGTCTCGCTCTTCTTCTTCTTCTTCCTGATGTTCATCATCACGACGATGCGCGGCATCGAGCTGCACCCGATGAACTACTTCTTCCTCGCCACGGCCTTCTTCTCCTTCCACCTCCTGCTCGCCTACCTCGTCGACCACGTCTCGATCCACGCCGCGTTCGCCGCCTCGTCGGTGGTCTCCGTCTTCCTCGTCATCAGCTACATGCGCCTCGTGGTGGGGACGCGCTTCGCGGCGCGCGAGGCGGGGCTCGCGCAGTTCATCTACCTGGTGATGTTCTCGTACGCCTTCTTCTTCAAGGGCTTCACGGGGCTCGCCGTCACCGTCGGCTCCATCCTGACGCTCTTCGTCGTGATGCAGATCACGGGGCGCGTGCGCTGGTCGGAGAAGTTCGCGGCGAAGCCCGGCGGCGACGGCGGGGAGGCCGCGGACGAAGACTTCTCGGGCAAGGTCGCGCCCTCCGTGAGCGCCTGACGGCTCAGTAGACAATAGACAGTAGTCGGTGGAAAACACAGGCGGCGCGTCTCAGCCTTCAGGCCGAGCGCGCCGCCTGTGTTTCTACCGCCTAGCCGCGCCGAGGCGCTACGTACTGTTTCGATATTTCGGCGGAGCGCCTCCGGTCCTGTTTGACTACAAGGCGCGTTGCCGCGACGCGCGCGCGTCGGGGCGTAAACGCTTGCATACGTTGACTTAGGTCCCCGGTGGCGGCCGCGGCCCGGTGTTTGCAAAGTCGGTGGGGACTGACGCCCATCGCTGCACTCGTGTAGGTCACGATGAGGAGCAGGGGCGCAAAAGCAGGGAAGCTCAAGGGGAGGTTTCGGGTCGATGCGGGCGCGCAAGGTTACGGGGTGGTTTTTGTTGTCCCTGCTGACGTTGCAGACGGCGTGCGGGGGCGTGCTGGCGGGCGTGCGTCTCGGCCTGGGGGACGAGACGCGGGCGCGCGCGGGCTTCAACCTCTTCAGCCCCGAGCAGGACATCGAACTGGGCGAGGCGTCGGCCGAGGAGATCAGGCAGGAGTTGACTGTGCTCGGCGACGAGCGCACAGGGCGTTACGTGCAGCGCCTCGGCGAGCGCGTCGCGGCGCAGGCCCCGGGCTACAGGTTCCCTTACAAGTTCGTCGTCGTCGCCTCGCCGGAGGTCAACGCCTTCGCGCTGCCGGGCGGCTACGTCTTCGTTAACGAGGGCGCGATAAAGGCAGCGCGCAGCGAGGGCGAGCTGGCGGGCGTGCTCGCGCACGAGATCGCGCACGTCTCGCTCCGACACGGGACGACGCAGGCGTCGCGCGCCTACCTGACGAAGACCGGGCTGAACATACTCAACGCAGTCACCGTCGCCTTGCGGGGCGACGTCGGGCGTCTGGCGGCCGTCGTCGGCGGGGCCGGGGCCAACAAGTTCTTCCTCAAGTCGAACCGCGACGCGGAGGCACAAGCCGACGCCGAGGGCGCGCGACTGCTGGCGGCCGCGGGCTACGACCCGCGCAACATGGCGTGCTTCTTCGAGAGGCTTTACGAGCACGGCGGCGGGCGCGAGCGCGAAGAGTCGGGCGACCACCCCGACCCGGCGAGCCGCGTCGCGGCCATCGGCCGGGTCGCCGCCGTGCTGAAGCCGTCGGCCGCGCGGGCGCACGACTCCGACGAGTTCCGCCGAATCAAATCGCGTCTGTCCGGCAGGTGAGAGTGAGGCGGCCGGGTTTAACTTAAAGAAATCAACCGCGCGGACGAAGGGGCGCTGCTAACTCAGTTA
>DASVSK010000046.1:0-2151 GCA_036388135.1 Pyrinomonadaceae bacterium
CTCCAGCTCTCGACGGTCACCGGCGGCGAGAAGGTGTTCCTGTTCAACTACGACCACGTCGGCAAAAAGATCGGCGACGTCAACGCGATTGAGTACTCGACCTACCGGAGCGCCGGCAGCGCCCAGCAGGTGGCCGCGCTCAACCTCGTCATCGACTACAACGGGCCGGCCGTCGTCGGCGGCTTCACCACCCTCGTCTTCGAGCCGGTCTACAACACCACGCAGGGCGCGGTCGTGAGCGGCCAGTGGCAGACGTGGGACGCGTTCGGCGGCGGCGTCTGGTGGTCTACGCGGCCCATCAACGGCCAGTGCGCGGGCGCCACCGCAGCCTGCGACAAGACCTGGGCCGAGATCGTCGCCAACAACCCGGACGCCACCATCCTCGAAGGCTTCGGCATCAACCAGGGCTCCGGCAACCCCGGCCTTATCACGAGCGTCGACAAACTCGTCATCGGCTTCAAGACCGCGGCCTGCCCGTTCGTCTACGACTTCGAGCCGGACGGCGACAACGACGGCGTAGGCGACGCGCGGGACAACTGCCCGACCACTGCCAACGGCGACCAGGCCGACTTCGACAACGACGGCCAGGGCGATGCCTGCGACCTCGACGACGACAACGACAACGTGAACGACGGCACGGACGCGTGCCCGAACACGCCGGCCGGGACGCCCGTGAACGGCTCGGGCTGCCCCGTGCCCGCCAGCAAGGATCAGTGCAAGAACGGCGGCTGGCAGACCCTCTACGGCGGCAGCGGGTCCTTCAAGAACCAGGGCGACTGCATCCAGTACTTCAACACCGGCAAGTAGCCGACGCGCCGCGGCCGCGCCGGTGGCCGCACGCACGCTCAAGGCGGGACGGGATTTTCTCCCCGTCCCGCCTTCTTTTGTGAACGGGTGCGGGGCGGCCGTTTTTACAACAGGATTTGCGTGACTTATAATCTGAGCGCCCGCCGGGTTCTGCCTGAAGCCTTTCCTCTTGAAAGTCTGGACAGTGCGCCCCGGGGCCGCAGGAGGTTTCGGCCGTGTCCAAACGCAAGATGTCTACGCTGTTCTTCACGCTCGTCCTGACCCTGTCGATGCTCGCGCCGCACGCTGCGCTCGGCCGCGTCACGCCCACGGCGGTCGCGAGCGACGCGGGTGCGCCGGCCGTCGAGCGTGACGGTGAGAACGCGGGCGGCCCCACTCCTGAGGCTCCTGACGCCAAGCGAGGAGCGGCCGACGCGGCGGACGAAGCGCGGCCACAGAAGCGCAAGGGTAACGCCTTCACGCGCGCCCTCGGCGCGCCCTTCCGCGCGCTGGGGAGGCTGTTCGGCGGCGGCAAAAAGTCGAAGACCGAGACGGCGAAGAAGACCGCACCCGCGCAGGAGACGGCCGCGCCCCCGACCCAAAGCTCAACGGTCGTAGAGGCCGCACGGGACGCCGCGCCGGAAGAGTCGAAGCCGGGCAAGGGCGACGCCGCGGCAGAGTCGCCGGGACAGACACCCGCGACGGCTCAGGCCGCGCCGGTCGAAGCCCCCCGGGTCGAGCCCATCACGACGCCCTCGCTCCCCGCGCGCGAGGCGGCGCAAACGCCTCGCGCGCCTGCGGAAGTCGCGCGGCCCCGCGTCGCGAGTGCGGCCGAGGGCGTGCGCATCGTGCGGCCGTCCGACGGCGAGGTCGCGCGCGAGCTTCAGCCGAAGATGTGGATTCCGCTTATCGTCGGCGTCCCCTCCGACCCGATCTCGCAGGGGCGCGCGCTGCTCCAGCACGGCTACGTGCAGGAGGCCATCGCCGAGCTACAGACGGCGACGACGACCGCGCTGCCCGAACAACTCGCCGAGGCGAACAACCTGCTCGGCCTCGCCTACGACCGGCTCGGCTGGCACAGGCAGGCGGCCGAGGCTTACGAGCGGGCGCTCGCGGTCTCGCCGAAAGACTACGTGGCGCTGACGAACCTCGGCTACTCGCTCTACCTCTCGGACGACTACGAGGGCGCGCTCAAGCGGCTCAGGCAGGCGGCCAGGCTCGCGCCCGCCGAGCCGGTCATCTTCAACAACCTCGGCGTCGTCAACGCGCGGCTCGGCCGCTACGGCGACGCCTACAAGAACTTCGCGCGCGCCTCGAACGAGTACGACGCGCACCTGAAGCTCGCGGGCATCCTCGAAGAACAGA
>DASVSK010000047.1:0-6793 GCA_036388135.1 Pyrinomonadaceae bacterium
ACCTGCGCGACGACCTGGCCGCGGCGGACAACGCTCCCCAGGTCGACCGTGATTGCGCCGACGCGGCCGGGCGTCTTGACGCTCAGCGTCGCCTCGTCCTGCGCGGCGAGCGTCCCCGTCACGCTGACGCTCGCGCCGACGGGCAGCTCCTCGACGCGCCCGACCTTGACCTGCCGCGCCTCGCCGCCGCCTCGCCCCTCGCCCCGCTGCTGCTGCCCCGAGACGGGGTAGTCGCTCTTGCACGCGGCGACGGCGAGCAGGAGCGCGAAGGCGCACGCCCCGGCGATTGCGCGCCCGCGCCGGGATGAGTTCGGGGTCGTGACTCTGAACGGAAGTGGCATCGTGATAAGCGCCAACAGGTGTTGAAGACGCAAAGTTTATCACGCCGGTTACAAAACATTTAAGGCAGAAGGAAGTAGACGGAAGGAAGTAGACAGTAGTCAGTAGTCAGTAGCGCTCCGCGCTGCGGCCGTCGACGCTGACTCCTTGACGTTCCGACTCCGAAGGTTTTTCTACTGACTACTGTCTACTGTCTACTGTCTACTTCCTTCCGTCCACTCCCCTTCTCAGTCGCCGAAGCTGCGGCGGATGAGGTAGGACATCTTGACGAAGAAGAGGCGGCCGTTGCGACGGAAGCCGGGCTCCAACTGACCCGAGAAGGGGTTGAGGCCGTTGCGGTTCATGTCGTCGTTGTAGCCGACGTAGAAGGTCGTCCCCGGGTTCGGCGTCCACCCCAGCAGGAACTGGCCGCGCGCGTTGCGGCCGAGCGAGGTGTAGTCGACGCGGGCGCGCGCGAACCAGAAGCGCGTGAACTGGTAGGTGCCGCGCAGCGAGTAGATGTTGTCGTCGAAGGCGACGAGCCCCGTGTCGTGGCGCGTCAGACGCGACTTGTTGTAGCTGAGCGAGAGCCGCAGCGCGTCGGTCGGCTGGTAGTTGAAGCTGCCCTCGACGGTCAGCTCGTTGCCGGGGCCGGGGTCGAGCGGCGCTTCCTGCCCGAAGGCGAGCGCGGCCGGGCTCACGCGCGGGAAGTCCGGGTTGTCGCTGCCGAAGTCGAAGTCGAGCGCCCCCCGGCGGTAGATGCTGAAGAGGAAGACGGAGAACTTCTTCGACGGGATGGTCTCGACGTAGAAGTAGACGTCCCTGTGCGGGGACGAGCGCTCGGGGTCCGCGCCGAAGAAGGCGCAGCGCCGCAGCCGCCTCGTCTCGTCGACGCCCGGCGTCGTCGGGTCGTCCTCGACGACGGGCGCGAGCCCGCCGGTCGGGTCGCAGGGGGGCAGCGTGGACGCCAGCGCGGGGCCGAACGTGTCGACGGCTACGCGGGACAGCGCGTCGCGCGTCGCGCCGAACTCCGACTCGAAGACGCGCTCGTAGCCCTCCTGGTAGCCGACGCCGACGAAGGTCTGCTTCTGCATCCTGACCTGGAACTGCGTCTCGTTCAGGAAGCCCTGGTGGCGCGCCGACCAGTCGAAGCTGGTGTTCGCCGCGTTGAAGAAGCGCCAACTGATGACGCGCGCCTTCGGCTTCTCGTTCGACTGGTAGCGGACGAAGAGGCTCTGGTTGTTGGTGTTGAAGCGGCGGTCGAAGCCCACGTCGGCGCGGAAGAAGCGCGAGCGGCCGACGGCCGAGTAGTTCCAGCCCCAGTTGCGCCCGCTCGAATCGAGGTTGTAGGCGTAGGCGAGCCCGTGCTCCTTGCGGTCGAACGTCCCGGCCTCCTCGGCGTAGAAGAAGGGGCGGTGCGAGACGCTGCCGAGCGCCTGCGCCGAGAAGACCGTCTGCTTGCTGAAGCGGTAGCGCGTGTCGAAGCCGGCGACGTGGTTGTACTTGTCCACGAAGTTGGAGGTGGTGCCGAGGAAGCCGACGTGCCCCTCCTTTCCGATGTCGCGCTTGAGGCGGAGCACGCCGACCGTCGCGTTCCTGTCGAGCACCTTCAGGATGGAGCCGCGCCGGCCTTCAAGCTCGCCCCTCAGACCCGCGTCGGTGACGCCCGAGAGGTCTTCGGTGGCGCGGACGAAGTCGCGGTCGTCGTCGCCGAGGTTGCCGGGCGCGTTGTCCGAGGCGAGCATCACGCCGAAGGTGTTCCGGCCGCGCTTGCCGGTGAACTTGAGCGCGTAGTCGGGGTCGACGATGGAGCGCGTGTGGACGGCGCTGAGGACCGTCTCGAAAATCTCCTTGCCTTCGAGGAAGAAGGGGCGCTTCTCCTCGAAGAAGATGGGGAAGCGCTGGTTGGCCGTGACGACGGTGGCGTCGGCCTCGACCTGCGCGAAGTCGGGGTTGTAGGTGAAGTCCAGCGTCATCGTCGGCGAGATGCCGAGCTTGACCGAGACGCCGGGGTCGAACTCAATCGGCCTGTTGAGGAACCGGCCCGGGTCGTCCGGCACGCGGCCGCCCTGCGCCTGCATGAAGGCGCGCTGCGCCGACGTGATGGTCGGCACGCGCCGCCCCTCGCCCGAGATGGTCAGGCTGGGGATGATCTCGACGGTGCGCTCGGTCGAGATGCCTTCGAGCCCCGTGACGCGCCCCTCCTGCCCGAGCAGGCTGGAGTTGTCCTTCGAGATGGGCATCCAGGTCGACTGCTCGTTGTTGAGCCGCTTGATGGTGCGCAGCAGGTGCAGGCCCCACAGCTTGCCCTTCCCCGCCTCGTAGCGCAGCGACTTGAACGGGATGGCGACCTCGACCGTGTAGCCGTCCTGCGTCAAAGTGCCCTTCGACTCCATCACGATGTCGACCGAGAAGTCCTCGCTCACGCCCTCGGTGAAGATGGCGTCGGCCTGCACGCCGAGCGGGTTGAAGATTAGCTCGTAGGCGCGGCGGCCGTCGTTGAAGGTGTCGAGGAAGATGCCGACCCAGTCGTCGTCGAAGACGGCGTCGCGCTTGGCGACGGTGGCGCGCACCTTGCTCGGCTCGTCGTAGGCGCGGAAGCCGACGTAGAGGAAGCGCGAGTCGTACCCGATGCGCACCTCGGTCGGGTGCGACGGCGCGACCAGGTCGACGGGTCGGTACTGGACGAAGTCCTTGAAGACCGAGGCCGTCTTCCAGACCTCGTCGTCGAGCTTGCCGTCGACGACCGGCGGCGCGTCGAACCGCTTGAGCGTGGCGGGCGCGACCTTCTCGGGCGTGAGCAGCGCCGCCAGCCGCGCCGCCGAGGTGCCCGCCGCCGCGCCCGAGGCGGGGGACGTGACGGCCGGCGCGCCGCCGTTGTTGTTCGTCGCGGCCGGCGCGGCGGGCGTCGGCGTCGGCGTCGGTGTCGGGGTGGCGGCCGCCGGGGCGTCGCCGGCCGCGGACGCCGCGCCGCCGGACGCGGGCTGCTGTCCCGGCTGCGCCGCGAAGATGATTTCTAGCCGGTTGAAGCTCGCGCGCACGCGCGGCGTCACGCCCGCGGCGAGCGTGAAGGCGACGAGCGCGTCGTCGCCGCGCTGCCCGGCCTCGACCCGCGAGAAGCCGCGCGCGGAGGTGCCGCCCGAAGCGAGCACCGCCGCGTCCGCCTGCGGGAAGAGGACGAAGAAGCGCCCGCCCTCCGTGAACGTCTCGTAGCCTTCGAGCGCCGCGTCGGAGGTGATGCGCACGCGCGAGCCCTCGGGCGTCTCGCCGACGCTCATCGTCATCCGCTTGAGCAGGCGCGCGCCGCCGCCGCCCGCCGCGACGCGACCAACGGCGGGCGTGCGCGCCGAAGCGACCTGCTGCGCCGAGACGGGCTGCGACGCCGGGGCGAACGAAAGCATCAGGGCGAGTGCGAGCAGGGCGACGGCGGGTGAGACTTTTTTCATCATGGCTCGGGCGTGCTGCGACGCCCGCGGTCGGGGCGTACCGTTTGCCGGATTTGGTTCTGTTAATTTGGGCTTAAGCCACGGGCGACGGCGCGTGGGGAAGTGCGCGGCGACCGCTTTTTGTAGCGCCTTCTTAGACGTGGGGCGCGCGCCGAATGTTTCAACAATTCAGACTTCCGGGACAGTCTGCGGCCGGGCGCAACCCGGAGTCAATTAACCGCCGGGACGCGGGGACGCGGCTAACAACTTCAAGCCGTGTCCCCGCGCCTCGGCGGTTAAATTCTTGCGGGTATTCACCCCTGTGAAAACTGCTTCAGGGCACGGGCGGAGCCCGCGACGTGTAAGACGCGGGGCGCGCGTGTTTCGTTAGCGGCGGCGGAGGATGATCTGGCCTTCGCCGGTGCGGAGGGTCAGAACCTGCCCGCCGCTCCCGACACGCCAGCGGCGGACGCGGCTCTCGGCGTCGGTCTCGGCCACGGCCACGCCGTCGTTGAAGACCGACTCGGCGTTGGTCTCGACCGTCGCGTTCGCGCCCGCGGGGAGCGTGAGCGAGATGACGCCGTCGCCGGTGCGCGCCGCGAGGCTGCGGAAGTTGCCGTCGAGCGTGATGCGGCCGTCGCCCGTGCGCGTCTCGGCGTCGCCCTCGAAGTTCTCGACGCGGATGCGGCCGTCGCCAGTCTCGGCGCGCAGGCGGCCGCGCGCGCCCGTCACGTCGATGGGGCCGTCGCCCGTGCGCAGGTCTAGCTCGCCCGCGACGCCGTCGACCCTCAGCCGCCCGTCGCCCGTCGAGACGAAGAGCGTCGAGTTGCGCGGGACGTAGAGGTCGAACTGCGTCGAGGCGTTCGACGAGTAGGTGGTGACGCGGCCCGCCCGCTCGCGGTAGACGTGCGCGAAGCTCTTGTCGAAGTCGGCGCGGAGCGTGACCTCGCCGCCCGCGGCCGTGGCGTTGATCTTGATGCCCTGCATCTCGCGCTCGTCGTTCGCGCGCTTGACGGCCGTGTACATCACCTCGGGCTTGTCCCAGACGCGGACGTTGATCTCGCCGTCGAAGGTCTCGACGCGGACGCGCGGCGCGCCCGTCACGGCGTAGGTGTTCGACTCGCGCGCGGTGGCGCGGGGCGTGTCGTAAATGACCACGCCGTTCGTCGATTCCCTCGGCTCGTGTTTGAGACTCTCCTTGAGTCCCTCGGTCACCTTCCCCGCCTCGCGCGCGGCGCGGGCGGCCTCGCGGGCGGCCGCGGCTATCTCGCGCTCCATCTCGCGCACGTCTTCGCGCGTCTCGCGCGAGGTCTCCCGGTGCGCGCGCTCGCGCTCGCGCTCGGCCTCGCGCCGGTCGCGGACCGCCTCGCGCTCGGCCCGGCGCGCCTCGCGCGCCGCGTCACGGTCTGCGTCCTCTTCGTCGTCATCGTTGTCGTCGAAGTCTTCGCGGCTCCGGGTCTCGGAGAGCAGGTTGGTGACGGTGCTCTGCTGGCGGCCGTCGCCGGCGCGGCGAATCTGGATGGGGCCGTTGACGTTATTCAGGCGGACGTTCGCGCCGCCGCGGCCGAGCCGCCCCTGAAGCTCGCGCCCGACGTACTCGCCCTCGCGCACCGGCAGGTTGAAGTCGTTGGTGATGCGTCCGTGGACGGTGCCGGCCTGCAACACGGCGTTCGCGTCGGACGGGAGCGTGACGACGAGCGGGCCGTTGACCGCCGAGAGCGTGACCCGCCCCGCGTCGCCCAGCCTGTCGAGCGTCGCTTCGAGCCGCCCGTTGACGACCGAGAGGTTGACCGGGCCCGTGAGCCCCGAGGCCGCCACGCGGCCGTTGACCGACGAAGCCTGCACCGAGCCCGCGAGCCCTTCGAGCGTGAGCGAGCCGTTGACGAGGTTGATCTCGTCAATCGACGCGCCGCGCGGGACGGTGAGCGTGTACTCGACGCTGGCGGGGTTGCGGTGGCGCTCGCCTTCGCGGTCGTTCCAGGTCAGGCTGGAGTCGGGGTACTCGGTCTCGATGCGGACGCGCGACGAGGAGGCGTCGACCTTGATCTGCGCCTCGCGCAGCCGCTCCGGCGTGTGGGCGCGCTTGACGGCGTCCACCTTCACCTCGTCGCGGTCCCACGCGACGACCCTCACCGCGCCGCTGATGTTCTGGAGGCTCACGCGCCCGCCCGCCGCGAGCGGGTAGGTGTGGTGAAACTCCTCGGTCAGCTCCGGCCGCGTCTGCGTCTGCGCGCGGGACGCGTCGGCCGCCGTCAGCGCCAGCGCCGCCAGCAAGACCAGACCCAGGATGAAACGCTTCTTCGACATGACGATTCCTCTTTATGAAATGATTGGCTCGTCGAGCCGTCGGCTCGTCGGTTCATTGGTTTAATGAAGAAATGAACCGATGAGCCGACGGCTCAATTCCTTTTACGTCGCGCTGCGCAGCCGGACGCTGCCGTTGACGGTTTCCAGACGCAGGTCGCGGCCGCCGCCGCCGACGGTGCCGTTCAGGCGGCGTCGGCTGACAGTCCCCGTGACGGTCATGGGGAAGTCGGTCGAGATGTCGCCGTTCAGGGTCTTGGCCTCGACCTGCGCGCTCAGGCTCCCGGGGACGCTCAGGTCGATGCCGCCGTTGACGGTCTTGAACTCAAGCTCGTCCGACCAGTCGGCGCGACCCATCACGACCGTGATGGAGCCGTTGACCGTGCCGGCGCGCGCCAGGCCCGTCGTCGAGACGTTGACGCTGCCGTTGACGGTGCGCGCCTCGACGTCGGCCGAGAGGCCGTTGGCGTCGACCTTGCCGTTGACAGTCTTCCCCGTGAAGCGGACGCCCGCGGGGACGCGCACGGTGAAGTTGACGCTCGTGTCGTTGTTCTGCACGTGCGAGCGGTCGTGCGGGCCCGCCGCGCATGTGTTCGGCTCGCGCCCCTCGGGCGTCGGGTAGACGGCGCAGATGGTCACGCCCGCGCCGTGGCGGACGACTTCGATGCGCACCTCGTCGGGGTTGCTGCGGCGCGCGCGCTTGACGGCCACGACCTCGACCTCGCCGCCCGACGCGGGGACGGCCT
>DASVSK010000048.1:0-9710 GCA_036388135.1 Pyrinomonadaceae bacterium
AGGTCGCCGAGATTCCCAACCCCTTCGCCGATGAGGCGCTGGACCGCATTTGGGAGATCACCAAAGGCGTACCCCGTCATATCCTCAAGATTTGCGACAAAGCCTACGACTACATGAACATCAACGAGGGGACGGAAGTAACGCTTGAATACATTGATCCGGCAGCCGAAGACGCGGCGGTCGAGACAGCAAAGGCTGAGGCGGCATGAGCAGGTTTCTCACCAAAATCTTAAACGAGCCGCCTGGCGGACGCCAAAAAACCGAAGAATCTATAATTAGCCCGTCCATAGAGGACAGCCCGTCCAATAATACCAGCCCGGTCATATTGAACAGCCCGGCCGTTGTAGATACTCTGTCCAAGGCGGACAGCCTGGCCACAGAGGTCGGCCTGCCCACAGACCAGCCCCCCCCCCTGCCAGAGGCCAGCCCGCCCACATCGGACAGCCTGACCAAAACGGTCAGCCCGTCCATAGAGGACAGGCCAATTTTACTCAATGCTATTCCCGAAGTACGGGGCCACACGCAGCTCCCACACCGATATACCGACCACTTGCCACGCTGGCTCTCGGCGGACGAGCAGGCCGTCTACATCCAACTCTACCGATTGAGTTGGGGCTGGGGTAACGAAGTCTGCTTCATTTCCAACCCAAAACTCTCAGAACGAAGCGGCGTGCCCGAGACCTCCATGCGCCGGGCAGTCAAGAAGCTCATCGGCAAGGGACTGATCGAAAAGACGGACCGACGGTTCGGCGGGGCAGAGCAGGGGATCGAATATAGGGTGTTCAATCTGGACAGGCCGGCCAATCAGGACAGGGCGTCCAATAAGAACGGCCCGTCCAATCCGGCACCCAATAAAGAAAGGGTATTAAAAGAAAATTTCAAAGGCGATGCTTCGCAGTGCCCAGACTGCATGGGCACTGGCTTCTACTATCCAGAGGGAACAGCGAAGGGTGTGAAACGGTGCGAGCACCGTAAACTTCGGTGACAAACGAACCTCCGCCCTGGACCCCTCAAGCATCGCCATTAAGAGTTATAATGGAAGTCAGGTATGAAGACTGAGGAGATCATCTCTGCTGTTATCGATGGTAGCGCGACCCCGCTCGGTGCGCACGCATTTCTTGACGAGTTCGCGTTGACCTACCACCGGGCGGTTGCCGACCGCCTGCACGCCGAGCCCTCGGTCGTTTTAGAGCATGCCCGCCGGAACCTTGACCGTTGGACATAGGGCGGTGCCTTCGGACCGGGGGACTTAGCCTCTCTGGAAGAGTGGCGGCTGATTCTTGGCGAGGCGAACGTGGATCGGCTGGTCGAAATAATGATCGACCCGTCCGATGAGGGGCAGCGACTGCGCTCGTCTTCGCCTTTCGTCGGCTCGCTTTCGCCCGAGGAGCGACTGGAGATACTGGCCGCCTGTCAACAGAGAGCAACTGCTTGACCTGACCGAGCGCGTCAGACTCGTGGCCGGGGGCGAAGTCCCCGTCATCGTCGGCTCGCAGTCCCTCTACGGTGTCATCCCTCACGTCCCCGACATCGTCAAACGCTCCGTCGAGTGTGACTTCCTACTCCTGGCCGCCGGCCCGCCGACCTTTCGCGCCGTCATCGAGCAGATCGGCTTCGCCAGCATCTTCCAGGAGACGCACGGCTACTACGCGGACGCGGTCGGCCTCGCCACCGTCGTGCTGCCTACCGACTGGCAGGAACGTCTTGTGCCTCTGGTAGACGAGGCCGGTGTCGTGCGCGCCCACTGCCTTGAGGTACCTGACACCTGTGTTAGCAAGCTGATGGCCGGGCGGGAGAAAGATTTCGCCTTCATCAAAGAACTTCTGGATCGCGGGCTAGTAGACATAGAGACTTTCATCGCCCGCGCCGAACTGGTAGCAAACATGCCGCAGGCGACGCACTGTTGCCGCGCCTCGAAAAGCTGATGGCTTACCTCGAGGCCAGCCGACCGGCTCATGATATGCACCCTATTCGGCAGTTGTTGACGCGCCTCAAATCACGCTAGCAGCCAGGTAAAATCCCCACCAACTCATATTATCCAGGTCAACGATAAGACGCCCCACAACTCTCATGGTTAGAATTGATGAGTGCAATGTTCTTGAGCGGTTGGTCATACCCAGTTTTGAAAGTAGTTAATTATCTGCTCAATGCCTCTTGTAAATAGGAGCCGTAAACTGAATACTATAAATGGTTTAAGCTATTGCCGATGATGGAAAAACATTGCCCTGCCGAAAGAGGGAGAACCCTAACAAAATCATCAACTTACGACGCCGTGCAAATTGATGTGAGGGACACAGAATGGGCTCTGCTAAACTGCCTGCGTGCCCCAGTTTTCGTCCCTGCTCGTAGGATTAATTATCTGCCTTTTAGCAGCCGCAGTAGTCATGCGTCTCTTGCGCCGCAGACGTCGGCGCTATACCTCTGACCGGCGCGAATGGTGGGCCGGCTAGATCGTCTTTTTCACCCACTCCATCGTCTCCTTTACCCAATCTTCTGCAAACTCGGTGTCGGCTACTCGACCGCCGCACGCCCTCTGACCAAGCCCCGCTTGTCATTTCGCATTGACTGGGACCGATGTTGAGATCGTTTGGAGTGGCCGACCCACGCGCACGAAAGCGCCCGCGCCAACCCGCCTCACGGGTTCAGTCTCCGCCCAAAATTTTTGCCGCCCTCTCCCCGCCCCATCTCGCCCGCGCGAGAGGCGACGACGGAGATATCTTTTTGCGGGCCGGGAAAAGGACTGTCATAAAATGCGCTTCGGCGCAGCGCTGTCGGTTAAGGAGACGAGCGTCGGCACGCTGCTCGTGCGCGCGCAGAGAGAATTTTTAAGGTATTACGGTATGGGCGGAGAGCGAAGATGAGAGGGTGCCCGGACGAAGGGATGTTGCGGGGCCACCTAGACGGCGAACTCCCGCGCGGGCGGGCCGAGGCCGTAGCGTCGCACCTCTCCGCGTGCGTTGCGTGTGCGGCGGCTTACCGCGAGATTGAAGGCGGGGCGCTCATGCTCGCCGAGGCTCTCACCCCCCTCACCTCCATGCGCGTTCCGGCCGCGCGGTTGCGCGAGCGGCTGGACGGCGCCGTCGGCGAGCCACGCTCTCAGGCGAGGAGAGACACAGGCGGCTTCGGCCCTCACGCCGAGCCGTGGTTGCCCGCTATGCTCTCGTCGATGTCGGTGCCGGGGGGCACCCCGCGGGCTTTGCCGGGCTCGCCCTGGCCCTGGTCATACCCTCGTATTCGCCGCGCCGCGGGACGGATTCCTAGTTCCCGAGGCGGGCGAAGGGCTGCCCAGTTCATTGTCCGGGGACTCCGCCCGTGCGCGCCAAAGCGCCGCCCTGGAGGCGGTAGAACGGGAGCCCCTCGCGGCTGAACCATCGCGTGTGACTCGTGGGCTGGCCGACGCGGCTCCGACGGCTTCCCGGGTCGCTGGTCATCGCGTCGTGCGCATGGGCGTTTCGCGCGCGGGGGTTCCCGCGAAACACCGTCCCGCCCCGGCCGCGGCTTCGCAGGAGGCCGGGCTGCTGTCGGAAGAGAAGAAGTACCTGGACGCTATCGAGCGCGCCGCGACGCCCCTCAACCTCGACGCCCCCTCGGCGCTGAAGCCCTCCCTGCGCGTGGAGTACGAGCGCAACCTTGCCGTGGTGGACAGGGCCATCGCCGTCACACGCCGCGCCGCGTTGGACAACCCGCGGGACGCCGTCGCGGCGGAGTTTCTGCTCTCGTCATATCGGAGCAAGTTGGACTTCTTAAATTCCATCGTCGCACAGGCACGGTCTGAGGCGACGGAGAATTGATCCCTGCTGTCCCGCATGCGGCTGAAACTCCTACTCATAGCTGTGCTGTTATCGCTGCCCGCGCCGTCGAGTGGGGCGCACGCCCGGCGGGGCGGCGAAAGGGCGGGGGCTCGGCCCGCCGAGTCATCCCTGTCCGTTAACCCGGACGTAGACGTGACCCTGTGCGTCGCGTCGGGCCATGTCACTGTGCGCGGGTGGGGTAGGAACAACGAGGCGCGCGCAGTCTCTTCCACCGCCGCCCGCGTCGAGTTGCGTCCCGAAGCCGGTTCGGGCTCGGCCTCACGGCTGAAAGTCCTCGTGTACGAGACGGGCGAAGCCGCCGACGCCGAGCAGGGCGCGGAGTGTCGCGCCT
The DNA here is from genome assembly GCA_036388135.1 of Pyrinomonadaceae bacterium. GTDB lineage: Bacteria > Acidobacteriota > Blastocatellia > Pyrinomonadales > Pyrinomonadaceae > QHXN01. The sequence goes on from DASVSK010000048.1 coordinate 4,144, forward strand.
TCGGTAACGTCGAGTTGCAGGTGCCGCGCGGCGCGACCGTCCGCCTGAAGACGCGTAGCGGCAATGTGACGGTGGAAGACTTAGGCGTGGCCTTCGTCGAGACCGTGAGCGGGGACGTTGATCTGCGGCGCATCGCGGGCGCCGTCGAGGCGGCGAGCATCAGCGGCCACGTCTTCCTTGAAGGCTGCGGCGGGGCCGTCCGCTTGCGCTCGTCGAGCAGCAACGTCAAGGCGACTGACGCCCGGGCCGGCGCGGCGAGCGATGAGCTTATAGTTAAGTCCATGAGCGGGGAGGTGGCGCTGAAACGCGTCGATTATCGCCGCGTGGAAGCCACGTCCGTCAGCGGCAACCTGAGGATGAGTGCGCCGCTCTCCGCCGCCGGAAACTACGAATTAAAATCGACGCTCGGCGACGTGACGTTGACCCTCCCCGGTAACCTCTCCTTTCGCGTTGAGGCTACGGTCTCTCGAAAGGGGGAGGTCGTCAGCGACTTCCCGCTGGAAGGCGGCGCCTCGCGCCCGTCTTCCCGTCAACTGAGCGGCACGTACGGCGGGGGCGGCATGACCTTGAAGGTCTCTTCTTTCAGCGGGACGGTGCGCCTCCGCCGCGAGTAGGCCGACCCGTTAAGGAGCGCGGGAAGGATGTCAAAGAAGGTTCTGACGGTCGCGCTGATTACTTTGGGGTGGATATGCGGCGGCGGCGCGCCCGCACAGACGCGTGAGGAACTGCGCGAGGTGTTCCGTCAGACCTATGCAATGAGGGGGGACGGGCGCGTGAGCCTCCGGAATACTACCGGCGTCATACGCATCGAGGCGTGGGAGCGCGACGAGGTCGAGGCCGTCAAGCGCGCTTACACGTCGGAGGCGCTCGCCGGGGCGGAGGTTAAAGTCGAGGCGAGTCGGCAGGTCATCCGCATCAACACGAAGTATTCGTCCTTGACGAACACCTGGAATTTCAACAACGAAAAGCGCCGCGGGAATCCGGCCAGCGTTGACTATATCCTGAGGGTGCCCCGCGGGGCGCGCCTCGACACGGTGGAGCTTGTGAACGGGTCGCTGGAGATCACCGGCCTCGCCGGCTACGTCGAAGCGTCCTCGGTCAACGGGCCGATTCGGGCCTCCGGGCTGACGGGCGGAGTCAAGTTGGCGACCGTCAACGGCCGCCTCGAAGCCGCCTTCGGTCACGGGCGAGCGCCTCAGCCCGTCACCCTGACATCCGTCAACGGCCACATCGCGCTCACGCTACCGCCTGACGCCGGCGCGGAGCTGACGGCAGGCACGCTGCACGGTCGGATTAGAAACGACTTCGGCCTCTCCGTCTTGCCGGCGGGTCGCGCCGGGCATGAGTCTAACGGAACGTTGGGGCGCGGCGGCCCCTCGGTGAGGCTTAACAACGTCAACGGTGACATCGAGATTCGGGCGGCGCGGGGCTCCGGCCGCTGAGCCGGCGATGCCGTCGGGAGTCGTCACGTAACCAGAGGCGACAGCCGCGCTCCGCCGCGCGCTGGTCGTCGCCGAGATCGCGCTCTCGCTCGTCCTCCTCATCAGCACGGGGGCTGTTGCTGACGAGCATCAGGCGCCTGACGGTGGTGAATCCCGGGTTCGACCCGCGGAATCTGCTGACGGCGAACGTCTCGCTCCCGCGAAAGCCGCCGGGCGACAAGGTGGCGGCGAACCCGACCTGAAAGGCCGCGCCTTCAGCGAAGCCGAGGGCCCGCAGGGGCTGATCCCCGTCCTCGTCAACGAGACGCTGGTGCGGCGGCTCTTCCCCGACGAAGACCCGCTGGGGAAGCGGCTGCTGGTGCTGGATGGAAAGCCCCACGATATTGTCGGCGTGGTCGGCGACGCGCGGCAGTGGGGGCTGGACCGGCCACCCGACCCCGAAATCTACTTCTCCTACGCGCAGAAGGCGCTCGGCGCAAACACGACGCTGGTCGTGCGCACGAGCACGGAGCCCGCGAGCCTGGGCGCCGGCGTGCGCAACGCGGTGCGAGAGGTCAGCCGCGACGCGCCGATCTACGTGCTCAGGACGATGGAGCAGGTCTTGGCCGAATCGACGGCGCAGCGCCGCTTCAACACGACCTTGATGATGCTCTTCGCGGCGGTCGCTCTGCTGATGGCGGCCATATATTTTTAGAGCAGTTCGTAGCTACTGCCCGAACCGCTGCCTGTACTCGATGGATTCGAGGAACGCCTTGACCATCTCGGCCTGGATGAAGTTGCCCTGGAACTCGTTGAGCTTACCCAGCCAGAAGTTGTAGCCGGAGAAGTCCTTGTCCGGCGCGGCGTCGGGGTCCCGGCGGAGATAGCCGAAGTACTCCATCAGGACGAAGGCGCGGTTCTTCTCGCGCGCGTCCAGCTCGGCACTCTCGGCGACCCTCCGGAGCGCGACGGCGCGCCCGGCGTCGGTGTTGTTCAGCGCCAGCTCGGCCGCAATCGTGTTCTCCAGCGCCTGCGGGAGCGCCCCGCCCGTGTTCTGGTTGAGCTTCGCCACGAACTGCGCCGGGGTCATCCCCGCCGGGTAGGCGGCCGCGAAGCGCGCCCGCTGGACGAAAGCCAGCGCGTAGGCCGCCTTGTTCGCTTCGAGCTGCGCCTGCCAGTTGCCCACGTTGACCACGACGCCCGAGCGGATGAGCGGCGTGTCCTGCTCGAACTCCTGCCGCGTGATGACGGGCACGACCAGCCCCGTCGAGCTTTCAGTCCGGTCGCCGTAGGCGGCCTTGTACATGCGCTCGACGAGGTAGCCGGTGTTCTGGAACTCGATGGACTGGAAGAAGGCGGCCGAGACGTTGACCCGCTTGACCTCGCGGCACTCGCGGTCGACGCCGCACTGCTCGATCTCGTTCGTCCAGAAGGCGAGCCCCGAGGCGTCCGCCTCGCGCCCGAGGAAGTCTCGGTAGTGCTGCGCGACGAAGAAGACGGTCTCCTCAATCGGATTCGCCTTGACGGCCGTCACGTCGCCCACGTCGAGTGCGGACGAGTTCACCTGGATGGGGAAGCCGTTCGGCGTGAGCGTGTAGCCGGACTTGACGAAGGAGAGGGCGTAGCCCCGGCTCACGCCGACGCCCGCGAACGTCCAGCGGCCGTCGGTGCCCGTCGAGGTCTGCTGGAGCAGCGCGCCGTCGTTGTCGTAGAGCCCGACGAATACGCCCGCCAGACCTTGCGCGCCCTCGACGACGCGGCCCGTGACGGAGACGTTGAGTGGCTGCGTGATCGTGGAAGTCCAGTTGAGTTTGACTGCGCCGTACGCGCCGCTCCATCCGTCCACGTCGATGTGGTAGACGGTGCCGGCCGTGGTGTCGAAGGTGACGCGGCTCGACCGCGTGGCGCTGTGCGCGTCGTCGTTCTGGCAGCCCGAGCAGGCCGTGAGCGTGCCCACAGAGCTGCCCGTGTAGACGCCGAGCGTTGTGTCGAAGCTGCTGCCCTCTGTGTCGAAGGTGGCGGTGCCCGTCGCGGGCGCAGTCCAGGCGAACCAGACGGACTTGTCGCCCGTGAAGCCGGCCTGCGTCGGGGGCTCGCCCGCCTCGCGCGTGGCCCAGGTGCTGTTGCCCTGGGCGCCGCCTGAAGCCCCGGCGACGACGGCCGCGTTGGCGAAGCTGTCGTTCGAAGGGCGCGCGGGGTCGAAGACGACCGAGTAGCCGAGGAGGTCAATCGTGCGGATGTCGTTCTCGGTGATGGTGCGGCGCAGCCCGGGGAAGATCGACGGGACCATGATGCCGATGAAGTCGCGCGTGGCGAAAAGCTCGTAGGCCTTCCAGTGGCTCGACTCCCGCCCGTCGTCGGTGTCGCCCGTGGGCGGGCTGGGGCCGCCCGTCGAGAGGCCCAACTCCTGCGAGGCGAAGGTGTTCGTGAAGTTGCCGAACATGACCTGCGTGCCGCCCTTCGTTAGCACGCGCTGCGCCGAGCCGAAGTTGGACGCGTTGGCCGTGCCGGGGCGGAAGCGGAAGAGGTCCCAGATGCTGAGCACCGAACTGCTCGAACCGCCGCTGGCGGAGGAGAAGCCGAGCGCGTGGCCGATCTCGTGGACGACGACCGCGTCGAAGTCGAGGAGGCCGGGCGTGATGCCGTCCGAAGGGTCGAAGTCGAACTTCCCGCCGTTGCCGAACGTCGAGTTAAAACCGATCTGCGCGTCGGGGCCGGGGGCGACGTTGAGGCCGAGTGCGCGCGCCTGCGAAGTGTTGACGAGGACGTTCGAGACGTTGACGGTCGAGCCGTTGTACTCGGCTGGGACGGAACCGTTCGGCAGCGCGTTGTAGAGCGCAAGCTCGGAGGCCGTCGGGTTCGAGTTGTTGATGAGCCGGCCGCGGACGGTGGCGAGCGACTGCGTGATGCCGAAGGAGCCGGTCTTGCCGGCGATGCCCGGGCTGGCGTAGTTGCTGCCGAAGAACTGCGGGCCGAAGTCGACGCTCAGCGTGACGGTGATGGGCGTCGAGATGACGGACTCCCAGCGGTTGGCGGCGGCGATGAAGGCGTTCCTGGCCGCAGGGTTCGCGTCGAGCTGCGCCGTGCCTTGGAGCACGATGGTCAGGCCCGCCGAGGGGAGCAGCGAGAGCCCCGACGTGTCCTGCACGGAGTTGTATTCGAGAACGTCGTAGCCGTTCTCGGTGACTTTGCGGCGCATCGGCGCGCCGCGGTAGATGACGTGCGTGGTGTCGTTCGCGCGGATGCGCTCGCGCTCGGCGGGCGCGGCGACGCGGCAGACCGTCTCGCCCTTCTCGTTCTGGTAGAGGACGAAGGAGTCTTCGAGCACGCCGGTCAGCACGGGCTCGCCGCCCGCCTGCGCGCGGACGGGGCCGACGAAGGAGCCGGCGAGGGCGAAGATGAGCGCCACGATGCAGGGGGCAAGGCTTATCTCTTTACGCAAAATTCCTACTCCTGGCTGCGAGAGGCGGCTCGGGTGCGCCCGAATGTTTAAGTTGACTTGACTGCGGTTGGCGCAAACTTCGCGCCGGTGTGGTGGGGTTTCGAGACAATCGCTCGGTGAGTGCTGGCAGTGCCCGACGGCCGCGAAAACGCCCGCATTCAGACGCCCCCGAGCGTCCGCCCCGTTGCTTTATGGGCTGCTCGTGGCGGCACAAGGTTTAACCACAGAGACACAGAGGCGCAGCTTGAAGTCATAATACCTCAAGCTGCGCCTCTGTGGTCAATCTGTCTTAACAGCGGGCTAGAGCCTATTGCCGAAGCGATCCATGTGCTCGGTCGAGGTGATGAAGGCTTTCACCATCTCGGCCGTGATGTGGTTACCGTTGAAGTCGTTGAGCTTGCCGAGCCAGAAACTGTAGCCGTCGAAGTTCGCGTCCGGGCCGGAGTCGGGGTCACGGCGCAGGTAGCCGAAGAACTGTATCAGCACGAACGCCTTGTTGAACTCCGCCTTCGTCAGCTCCTCATCCTCCGCCACGGCCCGCAGCACCCGCGCCCGTTTCTGGCAGCGCAAACAGAAGTACAAGTGAAGAGGACGGCGGGGAGCGTAAAATCAAAACGACCCAGACTAAAAATCACCGCCAACCACGCTTCCCGATCTACCACTCTTCATAGGTAAAAAAGGCGGAGGGGCTTGTATCTCGCGAG
>DASVSK010000049.1:0-2089 GCA_036388135.1 Pyrinomonadaceae bacterium
CCGAACATCTGCTTGCGCTCGCCGGTGTCCCTGGTCGTGACGGTCGAGGTGACGAGCCCGCCCTTCGTCTGCCCGGCCGCCTGCCGCGTGTCGGAGCCGCCGGCGTTCGCCGCCTGCGCGGCCTGCGCGACGCCCGCGTCGTAGGGGCGGACGGTGTAGGCGCGCATCGCCGGCATGATCTGGATGTCGCGGCGGAGGTCGCACTGCTGGATGGTGACCGACTGGCCGCCCATGCCCTCGGTGCGCTGGCGCTTGCCCTTGATGTAGGTCGCGTTCTCGTAGGACTGACCCTGCATGGTCTGGCGCGACTTGATCTTGACGTCGGCGCGCGCCTCGGCGGCGGCGGATGCGGCGCAGAGCAGCAGGAGCGCGACGCGGGCGGCGGTGAACAGTTTACGCATTGGTTTGAATCCCTCCACTTCATGTTTAGACGGCTTTGGCGGTCGGAGCCCGGCGCTTCGGCCGCCTCCGTCGAGGGCCCGGATAGCCCTCAACTCTCTAACGCGCAAACGTGGGGCGGATGGGATCAGGGGCGGGATGATGCGGGGCAGGCAAGGCGGAAAGGGAAAGGTGGAAAGGGGAAGGGGAAGGAGGAAGGGAGAAAGCACGTCGGCCTTCATCCTTTACCCCTTCCCCTTTACCCCTTCCCCCTTCCCCCTTTCTTAAGGCCGCAGGACGGGCGGGGCGGGCGGGTTGACGCGTTTGGGCGGGTTGCGGCGCAGCTCGTCCATGAGGTGCTTGACGGCCGCTTCGAGCGTGGGGTCTTCGCCGCGGGCGAGGGCCTCGGGCCGGTCGACGACGACGACGTCCGGGTCGACGCCCGTCCCCTCGACCGCCCAGTTGCCCGCGAGGTCGAGGAAGCGGAAGGAGGGCGTCGTGAGGCTGCTGCCGTCGGCGAGCTGCGGGTTGCCGGAGAGGCCGATGAGCCCGCCCCAGGTCGTCGTCCCGAAGATGCGCCCGAGGCTGCGCGCGCGGAAGTAGTAGGGCAGCGCGTCGCCGCCCGAGCCCGCGTAGCCGTTCGTCAGCATCGCCTTCGGGCCGGCGTTGGCGAAGGCGGGCGTCGTCGTCGGCTCGATGCCGCGCCGCGTCCAGTAGTTGAGGGGCCGCCGCTCCAGAAGCTCTATCATGCGGTCGGGGATGAAGCCGCCGCCGTTGTAGCGGTCGTCGATGACGAGCGCGTCCTTGTTCGCCTGCGGGTAGAAGCCCTTGAACAGCTCGCGGTTGCCCTCGACCGCCGTGTTGGGCGCGTGGATGTAGCCGACGCGCCCGCCCGACAGCCTGTCGACGAGCGCGCGGCGCGACTGCACCCAGTCGAGGTAGCGCAGGTTCGACTCGCTCCTGACGGGGCGCACGCGCTCCTCGCGCGAGCCCGCCGCGTCGGGGCGGTCGTTGAGCGTGAGCGTGACGACGCGGGCGGCCTTGCCTTCGAGCAGCTCGTAGAAGTTCTTGACGCCGCGCGTCGTGCGGCCGTCGACGGCGAGGATGAGGTCGCCGACTTTGGCGCGGACGCCGGGCTCGGTGAGCGGCGAGCGGAAGGACTCCTGCCAGTTCTCGCCGGGGAAGATTTTGGCGATGCGGAAGTAGCCCGAAGCGTCGGGGACGATTTCGGCGCCGAGCAGGCCGCCGTCAGAGCGCGAGACGCGCGGCGGGTCGTCGCCGCGCTCGGCGTAGACGTGCCCGGCCATCAGCTCGCTCCCCATCTCGGCGAGCAGGAAGGTGAAGTCCTCGCGGTTGGCGACGTGCGGAATCATCGCGCCGTACTTGTCGCGCACCGCGCGCCAGTCGACGCCGTGCATGTTCGGGTCGTAGAACCAGTCGCGCATCGTGCGCCACGCGTCGTTGTACATCTGCGCCCACTCGGCCTTCGGGTCGAGCTTCATCGTCATGCCTTCGAGCTTGAGCAGCCCGGCATCGGGCTTCTGCCCCGGCGCGAGCGGCGCGACGCCGTAGCTGTCGCGCGCCTGAAAGACGATGTGCTTCTGGCCGGCGGCGAGGTCGTACTCCTGTATGCCCTCGATGATGGGCTGCTCGGCCTTGGCGTCGATGTTGTAGAGCGCGAGGCGGCCGGGGCCGGTCAGGTAGAGCACGC
>DASVSK010000050.1:0-1890 GCA_036388135.1 Pyrinomonadaceae bacterium
GCTGGCCGTCGCGGAAGAGGCGCGTCTGCGTCCGGAGCCGCGGCCGCCCCGTCGCGCGGTCGGCCTTCGCGTTGTAGATGTGATAACTGAACTCCACGAGCGACCCCTGTCGGAAGCGGCGCACGGTCGCGTCGCGCAGCGGGTCGAAGCCGCCCTGCGTCGGCGGCGCGGCGTCGCCCGGCCCTTTCTGCGCGGGCGCGTCGGCGGCGGCCGTGATGAAGATGCCCGAGAGCGCGAGGCGGCCTTTGCCGAGGTCGGGCACCTCTATGAACTGGCTGGCCGAGCCGACGCGCTCGGTCGCGGCGTCGCGCACGGCGACGCGGAGCTGGTACGAGCCGGGCTTCTTCAAAGGCACCTTCATTACGTAGACGAACCCGTCCGAGAGTACCGACCGGAGCACGTCGCCGCGTACGCGCATCGTCTCGGTGCGGTTAATCTCGTCGACCACCTGCCCGTCCTCGCCGAAGGTGAGCGCGACCACGTCGAAGACCGCCTTCTTCCACCCGTCGGGCTCGTCCGAGAGCCTGAGCTGACTCCCGTCGACGTGCAGCAGCGAGTCGACGACGACCGACCCCTGGGCCGGGCTGCTGAAGAGCGAGGTCAGGCGCAGGCCCAGCTCGCCCGAGGTGAGCGGCGAGGTCAGCGCCGCCATCAGTTGCTCGACGCGCGTGCGCGGGGCGGGCTTGGCCTCCCCCTCGGCGTAGCCGTAGAAGCCCGCGCGCGTGCGCACGCGGACGCCGGGGCGCGTGACCCTCACCTCGAACTTGTTGAAGCGCGTCCGCCCGCCCGCGCGCTCGAAGACGTCCGCGGCGGGGCGGAAACCGATGAGGTAGTAGCCCTTCTGGTCTTCGAGCGCGCGGCGCACGCCGCCGCCGAGGTCGTTGGTGTTCCTGATGAAGATGCCGCCCGTCTGCTCGGCGAGGTAGGAGAGCCCTTCCTGGTTCCGCACCAGCTCGTCGCCGCGCGCCCGGAGCGCGCTCAGCGCCTGCCGTGAGTTGCCGACGTTGTCGGCCGCGGTCAGCGCCGTGACGGCGAGCCCGCGCGCGTCCATCGTGTAGATGGCGACCGAAGCGCGGTTGGCGGCCTCGGCCAGCCGCCGGAGGCTCTCGACGACGCGGTCGGTCTCCCCCGCCTCCTTCGGGTTCCCCACGTCCTTGAACATGGGGAAGCCGCCCGAGAAGAGGATGAGCGATTTGCGGCCGGGCAGCTCCCTCATCCCGCGGACGATGAAGTTGACCGCGCCGAGCGTGCCGACGGTGAAGACGCCCTCGCGGAACTCTTCGAGCGCGGCCCCGGCGTCGCGCTCGCGCGGCCCGCCGCCGCGCGTGTCGCTGTCGGCCCCGGGGCCGCCGCCGGTCGCGCCGCCCTCCTGCGCGAGCGGGTCGGACTCGACGGCCGCGAAGGAGCTGATGCCGGCGCGACCCACCGGGTTCCAGCGCACGCGCTCGATGGCGCGGTGGAGGAGCTGCCTGTCGCTGGTGAACTGCTGGAGCGCGCCCAAGCCTTTGCCGGTCTGGATGATGGCGACGAGGTCGCCGGGCTGCATCTGCTCGTCGACGAACTGCTTGAGGGCGCGCCGGACGTGGTAGATGTCGGTGAAGGAGGTGCCGAGGTCGTCGGCGACGAGCGCGATGGTGCGTCGCACCTGCGCGGCGCGCACGGGCACGGGCGGGGCGGGCGGCGCGCCCCTGTCGGGTCGCGGGCGCGGCTCGGTCTCGCGCGACGCGGGGGCCGCCCCGCCGCCGACGAAGGTGAAGTTGCTTATCTCCTGCGGCTTGCCGTCGAGCCGCACCTCGAACTCCTCCGGGCGGAGGTCTGTGACGAGCCGCCCGCGCCCGTCGGTCACCACGGCGTCGAACTGCACGAGGTTCGCTGTGATGCGCACGACGT
>DASVSK010000051.1:0-8133 GCA_036388135.1 Pyrinomonadaceae bacterium
ACCTCCTCACCTTCATGACCTACGGCCCGCCCTACACGGTGCAGGGCGTACTGCTCGACGCGAACTTCAACAACATGCGCAACGGCCCCGAGCTGCTCGCGGGCAACGGCGTCAACCCGCGCGTCGCCTCGAACGGGCAGACGTGGCTCGTCGTCTGGTGCGACGGCGCGAGCGGCAACGTCCAGCACGTCGGCGGCACGCTCGTCTCGCGCGAGGGCGACCCCGCGGGCGCGGTCACCGTCAACCAGAACATCGGCGTCTCGCCCGCGACCCCGCAGGCCGCCTGGGACGGCTCGAACTGGTTCGTCACCTACGAGACCGGTTACAACCCCTCGACGCAGACCTACATCGCGGGTCAGGACGTCTACGTGACGCGCGTCTCGCCGACGGGCGCGGTGCTCGACCCGAACGGCGTCGTCGTCGCGGGCGCGGCCGACACCGAAGCCTTCCCGGCCGTCACGCCCGGCGTCGGCGGCGGCGCGCTCGTCGCGTGGCAGGGTCTCAACGTGCGCGACGTCTACGCCGCGCGCGTCTCGGCGGCGGGGGCGGTGACGAACGGCGCGGCCGTGGCGCTCGGCGCGCCGCGCCAGTCGAAGCAGCGGATGGCGTCGAATGGCGCGGGCTTCCTCGCGGTCTTCCGCAGCGACCGGTCGAACCAGCAGCGCATCATAGCGCAGCGCCTCGACCAGAACGGCGCGGCCGTCGACCAGGAGCCCTTCCTCGTCTCCGACCAGGCGGGCGCGGACAACCCCTCGGTCGCGTGGAACGGCTCGACCTACCTCGTCGTCTGGGAGGCCCCGAACCAGGCGGGCGCGCTCCAGACCTACTCGCGCGTCGTGCCCGCCGCCGGGCTCCCGCCGACTCCGACGACCGAGCCGACGCTCGTCATGGCCGGGCACCAGCCCGACGTCGCGGGACTCAACGGCAACTTCCTCGTCACCAACATCCTCCCGGAGACGCGGCAGATTCGCACCGTCCAGTCGGTGCGCGTCGACGGCGCGGGGACGCCCGCGGGCGCGCCCGTCAAGCTGGAGCGACTCTTCGACTCGTGGCCGCGCGCCGTCGCCTTCGGCGAGCGCTGGCTCGTCATCTGGGAGGGGCACAACAACCACGACGACTCGCCCGGCACCATCCGCGGCGCGTTCGTCGCGCAGGACGGCACGCCCGCCGCGCCCTCTGAGGGAGCGCCGGCCGCCCCCTTCGTCGTCGCCGACGTCGGCAACGACCTCAGGCCCGAGATAGTCGTCGCGGGCGACCGCGCGCTCGTCGTCTGGGAGACCAACGGCAACGTCTACTCGCGGCGTCTCGAAGCCAACGGCACGTCGCCCGAGCCGGCCGGCGGCGCGCCGCTCGCCGACGCGCCCGGCCGCCAGACGCTCCCCTCCGTGGCGTGGGACGGCGGCCAGTACGTCGCCACCTGGGTCGACCACCGCAACGAGCTTTTCCCGCAGCAGCCGCGCGGCGACGTCTACGGCGCGCGGGTCGCGCCGACCAACGTCAGGCTCGAAGAGTTCCCCGTCGCCGACTCGCCGCTGCCCGAGGACACGCCCTTCGTCATCGCCGCGGGCGGCCTGACCGTCTTCTCTTACTCGAAGTTCTACGACGCCGCCGGCACCGACGTCCCCGACTACACCTCGCACCGCGTGACGCTGCGCACCTCGCGGCTCGCCGCGCCCGAGACCGCGGGCGCGCCCGCCGCGCCCGCCGCGCTCGTCGCCGAGCAGGTCAACACAGGCCCCGGCACCGGCTCTGTCAGGCTCAGGTGGACGGACGCGAGCACCGACGAGTCGGGCTTCAAGGTCGAGATGGCCTCGACCGCCGCCTTCAACCAGATTCGCCTGCTGCCCGCGGGCACGACCGAGGCGTCGGGCATCGGCGTCGGCGCGAACGCGCAGAACCGGTTCCGCGTCCGCGCCTTCAACGCCGCGGGCGACTCGGCCTACTCGAACGTCGCCACGCCGCCCGTCGCCAGCATCGTCAGCCAGGGCGGGATGACCGCCTTCGGCGGGAACGTGCGCGTCTCGGTCAGCGCCGACGACCCCGAGGGCGTCGCGCTCGTCGAGTTCTACGCGGCCCGCGACCACCTCAACGGCTCGGCGGCCGACCCGGCCGTCCTCGTCGGCGTGGCGACCGCGCCCGGCGAGGGCGGCCTCTACCACCTCAACTGGGTGCTGCCGCCCGCGGGTTACTACCACGTCACCGCGCGCGTGACCGACGCGGCGGGCAGCTCGACGACGACTTACGACTCCACCGTCTACGTCACGCTGCCGCCCACGTCGCTCGTCACGAGCCCGGCCGGCGGGGCCGTCTTCAAGCGGCCCATCGACGTCACGCTCACCGCCACGGCGCGGACGAACAACAACCGCTCCGACGAGTACATCGAGCGCGTCGACTTCTACAACGGCTCGCGCTGGATAGGCCGCGGCACGAACGCCGAGTGGCAGGCCCCCTGGAGCTTCGTCTGGGCCGACGCGCCCGCGGGCGCGCACGCCGTCACGGCACACGCGTCGAGCAACTGGGGCGACACGGTCGTCAGCCCGCCGGTCGTCATCGTCGTCAACCCCGAGACGGAGCCCGAGCCCAACCTCAACATCAAGCCGGTCGTCGCCCTGACCTCGCCGCTCCCGCTCGCCAACTTCGCCGCGGGCGCGGCCGTCGCGGCCGCCGCCACGGCCGTCGACGAGGACGGCACCGTCGCGCGCGTCGAGTTCCGCGCGGGCGTCCGCACCGTCGAGGTCGACGCGACCGAGCCCTACGCGGCCGACCTCAACCTCCCCGGCGGCACGCACGAGATCACGGCCGTCGCCTTCGACAACCACGGCGGCTCGACCTCGTCGCCCCCCGTCCGCGTCACCGTCGAGCGCACCGCGGGCGCGCAGCTCACCTCGACCCGCTGGGACGGCCAGTCGCAGTTCGGCCCGAGCGTCGTCCGGCTCAACGGCCCGCCCGTCGACAAGGAGCTGGCCGACGACTTCGACATCGTCGGCGACATCGACCGCATCGTCGTCCACGGCGGCGAGGGCGACAGCCGTGCCGTGCGCGGCGCGTACGTGCGCTTCTACGCTTGGGAGAACGGCAACCCCGGCGCGCTCCAGGACGAGCAGTACGTCGCGGCCGGCGACCCCGCGCTCGTCTTCGACGCGGCGCGGCTGGGCACGGTGGACGTCCGCCTGCCCCACTCGTTCCGCGCCTCGGGCAAGCACTTCGTCTCGGTGCAGCTCGCCGTCGAGGGCGTCCGCGGCGCGTGGTACCTCTACAGCTCGCGGACGGGCGCGCCGCTGAACTCGCCCGTCCGCGTGCGCGACCACTACGCCGCCGTGCCTGCGTGGGGCCCGGTCGATCAGGGCACGGGCGCGATTAACGCCGACGCGGTGGTGCAGATTTACGGGACGCTGACGACGCCCGCCGCCCTCGCCTCGGTCGCGCCGCAGGCGGTCGAGCGCAGCGGCTGGTTCACGCTCACCGGCTCCAACTTCGGCGCGTCGCAGGGCGCGGGCCGCGTCCTCGTCGACAGGAAGAGCGCCATCGTCGTCAAGTGGTCGCCGACCGAGATCGTCGGCTACGTGCCGGAGGCCGCCGCCCTGGGCGCGGTCGAGGTCGTCATCACGAACCCGGTGGGGACGAGCAACGCGCTCACGCTCAACGTCAACGAGCGCAGGTCCGTGGGGCGCATCCGCTGGCAGGCGAAATACTTCGGCGACTACATGACCTTCCGCCCGGCGGTCGCGCCCGCGGGCGTCCCCGAGGCCGGGAGCGTCTACGCGCAGGTCAACGGGCTCATCTACGCCTGGTCCGCGGCGGGCGAGCTGAAGTGGGTCAGGCGCGGCGGCGGCGCGGGGCAAATCACGGTCGGGCGGGACGGCACGGTCTACGTCGGCGACTACGAGCAGCCCGTGCCGGGCACGCCCTACACGGTCGCGCTGATGGCGCTCGACCCGAAGGACGGCGGCGTGAAGTGGCGCGTCCTCGACGCGTCGAACCAGATTTACGCCGGGCCGAACGTCGGCCCCGACGGCAAGGTCTACGTCGTCTTCAAGCCGGGTCAGCACAACGCCGCGGCCTTCCGCCCCGACGGCACGGTCGCCTGGTCGCGCAACAACTCGCTCCCGGCCGGCATCCCCGGCGGCGGCGTGCGCGAGGTCGCCTTCGACGCGGCGCGCGCGCGCCTCTACTTCAACGCCGGCGCGACGAGCTACTGCTACGACCTCGCGGGCACCTTCGTCTGGTCGTCGGGCAACGGCACGGCCGACGCGCCAGCCGTCCCGCCCGACGGGAACCTGCGCCTGCGCAACGTCAACCTGAGCGCGGCCGACGGCTCGACCTACGTCTACGCCTTCCCGCTCCAGAACGGCCCCGTCGGCTACCCGGCCGCCGCCGGCCCCGACAACGCGCACTACTTCCTGATGAACTCCTCGCGGCTGATGGCCGTCAACCCGGACGGGACGGAGAGGTGGCGCTACGACGACGGCACGGGGGTTCTGAGTGACCCGAACGTGTCGCCCGCGAGCGGCTTCGTCGTGATGGGCGGCGGCGGCGCGTTCGGCAAGTCGGGCTACTTCGTCGCCGTCGACCCGGCGACGGGGCAGGCGGCGTGGCGGCAGACGCTGCCGACCGACTCCGGCTTCGGCTCCTACGGCAACGTCCAGCCGTTCCCGAGGTTCGCCTTCACCTCCGACGGCGCGACCGCCTACACGGCGGGCGACGTGCTCGGCGACGGCGACTCAAGCAACCAGATCACGCGCTACGGCCACTTCTACGCGCTCAACACGACGAAAGACAACGTCCCCATCAACCAGCCGCCCGCGGCGGCGATGGCCGAGCCCCAGCCCGGCCAGTCGTTCCGCAAGAACACGCCCGTTGACGTGGCCGCGCAGGTCACGGACGACGGGGAGATGGCGCGCGTCGAGTTCTTCTACAACCGGCGCGGCACGACCACGCACTTCGCCACCGTCACCGAGCCCGCGGCCGACGGACTCTGGCGCACAACCTTCACCGCGACCGAGCCCGACACCTACGGGCTCTACGCCGTCGCCTACGACGCTGCCGGGCTCCCGGGCTACTCGGACATCATCGGCATCAACGTCCGCAACTCCACGCCGGGCGTCTCGTGGGTGAGCCCCGCCAACAACGCCGCCTTCACGCCGGGCTCGACCGTCGGCCTCAAGGTGCGCGCCGAAGACTCCGACGGGGCGGTCGCCAAGGTGGAGTTCTACAGCGACCTCGCCGGGCTCATCCGCGAGGCGACCGCGCCCGACGCCGACGGCCTCTACAGCGCCGACTTCGCCAACCCGCAGCAGGGGACGCACAAGCTCACCGCCTACGCGACCGACGACAGCGGCTTCAGGGTGTCCGCGTTCATCACGGTCACGGTCGCGCCCGCGCCGACCCCGACCCCGCAGCCGACCCCGACTCCCGCCCCGACGCCGACACCCGTCCCGACGCCGACCCCGGCTCCGACGCCCGCCCCGACCCCGACGCCCGCGCCCACGCCCGCGCCGGGCGCGCCCACCGTCCGCCTCACCAACCCGGTCAACGACGCGGTCGTCGTCCCGGGCACGGCGCTCGACCTCCGCGCCGAGGCCGCCGACGCCGACGGCACCATCGCGCGCGTCGAGTTCTACAACGCGGGCTGGGAGTTCAACGGCCCGCTCTGCACGGACTTCAACCCGCCCTACTCCTGCGCCTTCTCCGACGCGCGGCCGATGGTCTTCGACTTCTACGCCGTCGCGCGCGACAACTCCGGCAACCAGACCCGCTCGGCGAACGTCCGCGTCTACAACCACGACCCGAACGGCCCTTACACCATCTCCGGCACCATCCTCCACGAGCGGAGCACGCCGGAGAGGAAGCTCTTCATGCCGAACATGCTCGTCAGGGTGCAGCTCCACGACAAGCAGTTCCGCGAGACGCGCACCGACGCGCAGGGGCGCTTCGCCTTCCCCGGCCTCAACCGGGGCGGCCGCTACAACGTCATCCCTTCGGAGGCGGGTTACCAGTTCTACCCGCCCTCCGTCTACTTCGACGGCCTCGCGGAAGACGAGAGCTGGGAGTGGACTTGCTCGGGGCCGCTGCCCCCCGACTCGGGGCCGACCCCGACGCCGACGCCGGGCGCGGCGGCGCTCGCCTGGGCCGCGTTCTATAACGGCCCGCAGAACCTCGCCGACTACTCGCCGGTGCTGGCGCTCGACGGTCAGGGCAACACCTACGTCGCCGCCACCTCGGGCTCGCCCACCAGCGGCGACACCGACATCAGCGTCGTCAAGTACGGCCCCGCCGGGCAGCCCCTCTGGTCGCGCTCCTTCAGCGGCGACGGCAACTTCAAGGACTACCCGACCGACGTCGAGGCGGACGCCGCGGGCAACGTCTACGTCACCGGCGCTTCCTACCGCGGCACGGGCGAGTACGACTGGGTGACGCTCAAGTTCTCGGCCGACGGCACGCTCGTCTGGTCGAAGTACTTCGGCGGCACGGCCGGCGCGGACGACGACGCGCGCAAGGTCAAGGTGGACGCGGCCGGCAACGTCTACGTCGCCGGCTCGGCCCGACGCCGCGACCTCGGCTCTTCGACGAACTACAGCGAGTTCGCCACGGTCAAGTACGACCCGGCCGGCAACGTCCTCTGGGCGAAGACCTACAACCTTGAGAAGCGGCACGACGGCGTCGAAGACCTCGCGCTCGACTCGCAGGGCAACGCCTACGTCACGGGCACGGCCACGACCTACGTGGGCGGCGCGGCCTACGACATCGTCACCATCAAGTACGCGCCCGACGGCACGCAGCTCTGGCGGGCGCAGTTCGACGGGCAGGAGACGGGCGGCGCGCCCGACCTCGACACGGCCGCGGGGCTGACGCTCGACCCGGCGGGCAACGTCTACGTCTACGGCTTCAACTGGCCGGTCGGCGGCAACGGCACGGACGGCAACGGCGCGGGCGAGACACGCCGCGACTTCCTCGTCGTCAAGTACGACAGCGCGGGCGTCTTCAAGTGGGGCCGCAACTGGGGCACCGGCGACGACGACTTCGCGCGCGCCATCGCCGTCGACGCCGCGGGCGGCGTCTACCTGACGGGCGAGACGAACGACCCCGGCTTCGGCTACTCGACCACGGACGCGGCCACCGTCAAGTTCGACGCCGCCGGCAACCTCCTCTGGACGAGCGTCTACCGCGGCGTGCCCGGCAGGTGGGACGGCGACAACCGCATGGTGCTCGACCCGGCGGGCGGCGTCTACGTCGGCCTCCAGTCGCAGGGCTACGGCGACTACGACGCCGCCGTCCTCAAGTACAAGGCCGACGGCACGCTCCAGTGGCTCTACCGCTACGACAACCCCGAGCACACGGACGACCTCGTCAACGACATGGCGCTCGACGGCGCGGGGAACCTCTACTTCACGGGCAGGGTCTCGCGCGCGGGCGGCCTCGACGTCGAGACGGTCAAGCTGGCCGCCGCGACGGCCACGGGGCTCAACGCGCCGCCCGACGTGCAGCTCATCATCGGCCCGACCATCGCGGGGCAGCCCGTCGAGGCCGGGGGCCGCGAAACCGTCTACGTCCCGAACGGCCCGACCATCGCCGGCCGCAGCCTGACGCTCGAAGCCAGCGCGAGCGACCGCGACGGCAGCGTGGTGTCGGTCTCCTACTACGACGGCCAGACGCTCATCGGGACGTCGAGCGCCGCGCCGTACACCTTCCAGTGGTACAACGCGACGCCCGGCACGCACACCGTCAGCGCCATGGCGACGGACAACTCCGGCGCGACGCGCGCGTCTGCGACCGTGACCGTCACCTTCGCCGACGCGCCCGCGCCGACGCCGACGCCCGCCCCCGCGCCGACGCCCACGCCGACACCTGTGCCGACGCCGACGCCAACACCTGTGCCGACGCCGACGCCGGTACCCGCGGCGACGCTGACGAACTTCGCCTCGGCCGCGAACGGCGGCGTGGCGACCGCCTCGTCTACCACGACGCAGGCCGAGCTGCCCGGCATGGACTTCTCCCCCGCAGGCGTCATTAACGGCGACCGCAAGGGGCTCAACTGGGAGCACGGCGGCGGCTGGCGCGACGCCACTAACAACTCGTTCCCCGACTGGGTGCAGGTCGACTTCAACGGGGCGAAGAGCATCTCGGAGGTCGACG
>DASVSK010000052.1:0-4486 GCA_036388135.1 Pyrinomonadaceae bacterium
GATGCTTTCGTAAATGGTGAATGGTGAACGGCAAATGGTGAATGGCAGTCGCGCCGCGTCCGGCCCCCGCCTTAAAGCTCGGGCCGGGCCGCCGCCGACCGCCATTCACTATTTACTATTCACCATTCACCGACTTCAGAAGATTAACCATTTCGACGGCCGACATCGCGGCCTCGAACCCCTTGTTCCCCGCCTTGACCCCCGCGCGGTCGATGGCCTGCTCCAGCGTGTCCGCGGTGACGACGCCGTAGAGCACGGGCACCCCCGTCGAGAGCGCCGCCTGCGAGATGCCCTTCGTGACCTCGCCCGCCACGTACTCGAAGTGCGGCGTCTGCCCTCGGATGACCGTCCCGAGGCAGACCAGCGCGTCGAAGCGCCCCGACTGCGCCAGCTTCTGCGCGACGAGCGGAATCTCGAACGAGCCCGGCACCCGGAAGTGCTCGACCGAGCCCTCGTCCGCGCCCAGCCGTTCGAGCGCGTCCAAAGCGCCCTCGACCAGCCGCGACGTCAGGAAGTCGTTCCAACGGCTGGAGACGAGCGCGAAGCGAAAGCCACCGGCGCTCAAACGCCCCTGATGCGTCACAGGCTGCAAAGTCTTCCTCGACTTCTCCGAATCACGTTGGAATTTAGAACTGAACTCAGTATAGAAAAGTGGGTGGCGAGTTACAAGTGAGGGAAAGGAAAGTAGACGGCGGGCGGATGGCGGCAGGCGGCAAACGGCCGCCCCGCTCCGCCGCATGCAAAGAATCGCCTCCCACGTCTCAAATCCAAAGCTTTATTACCGCATGCCGCCACCCGCCCGCCGCCTACTTTCCTTCAAAAACCGGCTTGCGCTTTTCGAGGAAGGCGCGTGTGCCTTCGCGTACGTCGTCGGTGGAGAAGAGGCGGCTGAAGAGTTCGGCTTCGAGGCGGAGCGCCTCGTCGAAGGGCAGGCGCGCGCCGCGCGTGACGGCTTCGAGGCAGGCGCGCGCGGCCAGCGGCGCGGCCGTGTCGACGACGGAGAGTGCGAGCGCCTCTGCCTCGGCCGCGAGGCACTCCGGCTCGGCGACGCGGTTGACGAGCCCGAGCCGCAGCGCCTCTTCCGCCCCGACACCTTCGCCCGCGAGCATCGCCGCCAGCGCCCGCCCCGCGCCGACGGCGCGCGCGAGCCGCTGCGTGCCGCCGTAAGCCGGGATGACGCCGAGCCTCGCTTCGGGGAGTTGGAAGCGAGCGCCCGCCGCGGCGACGCGCAGGTGACACGCGAGCGCCAGCTCGCAGCCGCCGCCCGCGGCCGCCCCCTGCACGGCGGCGATGACGGGCGTCCCGCACAGCTCTACGAGGTCGCAGACCTCCTGCCCGCGCGCCGCCTTGCGCAGGGCGGCGGCCTCGTCCATCCCTTCGAGTTCCGAGACGTCCGTGCCCGCGCAGAAGTCGCCCCCCGCGCCGCTCACGACGACGGCGCGCAGGTCGCGCCGCCCCGAGACGCCTGCGAAGATTTCGCCGAGGCGTTCGAGCATCGCGCGCGTCAGCGCGTTCCGCTTCGAGGGGCGTTCGAGACATACGAAGAGGAGCGCGCCGCGCTCTTCGGCGACGACCCCGGCGCGCGCGTCTTTCGCCGCCGCGCCGCCGACGACGCCCGCGCGCCGCGCGCCCTCTTCTCTCTCGTCAGAGTTCAAGCAGGTCGTTTACTGCCAGCGCCCCGCAGGCACCTCGAAGTCGTAGGTCTCGCCGTGGCTCAGGTAGACCATGCGCTCGGCGAGCCCCGCGTCGGCCGCCGCGCGTTTGAAGTCTTCGAGCGGCGACTTGAAGACCTCGTAGTCGTTGTAGTGAATCGGAATCACCTTGCGCGGGTTAACGATCCTGACGGCCTCGACGCCCTGCTCGGCGTCCATCGTCAGGAGTATCCCCATGATGGTCGTGCCGCCGAGGTGGTAAAGCCCGAGGTCGATGTCCGGGTAGCGCTTCGGTATCTCGTGCAGGTCGTCGAAGACGAGCGTGTCGCCCGTGATGTAGAGCCGCAGCGCCGTCCTGCCGCCCGCCGCCTCGAACTCAAGCATCGAGCCCATCACGGGCGGGAGGAACTTCTCGACGACGGGCGGCCCGTGGCGGCCCGGCATCGAGCTGACGCGCACGCGCGCGCCGTCCTTCTCGGCCGTCACCGAGTCCCACGTGTCGAGCGCGACCGGCGCGGTGAAGCCCTTGTCCCTCAGCTCCGACGCGGCGTGCTCGGTCGTGATGATGGGCACGTCCTTGCGCAGACGCTCCTCGGCGATGCGGTCGAAGTGGTCGCCGTGGTAGTGCGAGAGCACGACGAAGTCGAGCGGCGGGAGCTGCTCGATCTCCATCGCCGGGTTCGTCAGCCGCTCGGCCGTCAGCCCGTAGCCGAGGTGCACGTGGTCGCCCGCGTGCAGGAAGTTCGGGTCGGTCAGAATCGTGAAGCCCGCGTAACGCAGGATCACGGTCGCCGTCCCGACGAAGAAGATAGAGCCCTTAGAGAAGTCGGCGGGCGCGCCGCCCGCCGCGCCCGCCCCCAAGGTCAACGTCAAAGCCTTCTGCTCGCCCATCGCTGCCCCCCTTTCGTCCGTCCTGTAGGTTTGCCGCCAGCTTAACGCGGGGGCGCGCGCCGTGCGTGGGCGACAAGTAACAAGAGTGCTGAGTTTTCTTGTCGCCGCGCGCCGCCCGTGTACGGCCCCGCTCAGACGAGGCTCATCGGCACGGGCTTCTTCGGGTCGGCGTAGTCGTAGAAGCCGCGGCCGGACTTGCGGCCGTAGAGCCCGGCCTTGACCATGCGCTTGAGGAGGGGCGGCGGCGCGAAGCGCTTCTCGCGGAACTCCTCGAACATGATCTCGGCGATGTAGTAGGTCGTGTCGAGCCCGACGAAGTCGAGCAGCGTCAGCGGCCCCATCGGGTGGCCGCAGCCGAGCTTCATGCCGTTGTCGATGTCGACGATGGAGCCGACGCCCTCTTCGAGCGCGCGGATGGAGTCGAGCAGGTATGGGACGAGCAGGCGGTTGACGATGAAGCCCGACTTGTCGCCCGCGCGCACCGGCACCTTGCCGAGCTTGCGGCCGAACTCGACCGCCGACTCGTAAGCCTCGTCTTCGGTGAGGATGGTGCGGACGACCTCGACGAGCTTCATCAGCGGGACGGGGTTGAAGAAGTGGAGGCCGACGAAGCGCGCCTGCCGCTCGGGGCGCGTGGCCGTCATCATCTCCGTTATCGAGAGCGAGGAGGTGTTCGAGGCGAAGATGGTCTCGGGCTTGCACAGGGCGTCGAGCTGGTTGTAGGTGTCGCGCTTGGCTTCGAGGTTCTCGACGATGGCCTCGATGACGATGTCGCAGTCGGCGAGGTCTTCGAACGAGGTCGTGCCCGTGATGCGGCCTCGTATCTCCGCCTGCTGCTCCGCCGTGATCGTCCCCTTCTCCGCGAACTTCGCCAGGGACTTCTCGATGCCCGAGAAGCCGCGCTCACACATCTCCTCCGTCACCTCGCGGACGACGACCGTGCAACCGGCCGCCGCCGCGGTCTGCGCGATGCCGGAGCCCATCAGGCCGCAGCCGAGCACGCCGACTTTGTTGATCTCCATCTTTTCTTGGTTCTCCTGTTCGGATTTTTGTTTGAGGGAAAATTTATTCACACGGACGGACAGGGTCTACAGGATGAGAATACGGGATTTGAAATCTCAAATCTCAAATCCTCAATCCCCTACGTCCTGTCCACCCACGTTTGAATTCTCTTTCGAGCGGCGGCGCGCGGCGGTCACTTCTTCTCTTCGCCCGGCCGGGGCTCGGAGTCGGGTGGTTTCTCCGGCTTCTGGATTTTGACGCCGAAGTCCTGCCCCTCGGCCTCCACCCACTGCGCGAAGCGCTCCTGCCAGCCGCCGAAGTCCTGGTCGAGCCGCTTCAGGCGCTGCTCGCGCTCGCGCGGGTCGAGCGCCTTCTCCTCGGCGTCGGTGCGCGCGCGGGCGACGAGCGCCTTCAGGTCTTCGCGCATGGCGTCGGCCTCGGCGCTGAGCGCGGGCGACTTCTCCAGCCTCTCGAAGGCCGGGGCCAGCGCGCCGGGGTCGCCGCGGAAGTAGGCCGCGAGCGCGTTCTGCCCCGCGTTGATCGACTCGATGAAGGGGACGACGGGCGGCTTCTCGCCCAGAGTCTTCGCGCGCTCCGCCAGGTTCGAGAGCCGCGGCGGCGGCGCGTCGAAGTGGCGCACGACCATCACGAAGCTGACCACGACGAGCGCCAGGCAGCCGGCCTGCGCCGCGTGCCACGCGTGCGCCACCGCGCCGCGCGCGCCCGGCCGCTTGTAGCCGACGATGAGCGCCAGCCCCATCCCCGACACCAGCCCGCCGAGGTGCGCCGCGTTGTCGATGAAGCCGCGCGCGACGTAGCCGATGAAGAGGTTGATGACGAGCGTCGGCAGCAGCCCCGTCCCGAAGGCCCGCTTCAGCCCCTCGGGCAGCTCGTGCCGGTACTTGATGCCGAAGACGAAGAGCACGCCCATCAGCCCGAAG
>DASVSK010000053.1:0-8617 GCA_036388135.1 Pyrinomonadaceae bacterium
GCGGGTACGGCTACTCGTCCGTCCGCGTGGTCGCAGTGGACTCGGCCGGCCACGAGCGCTTCGACGACCGCTTCATCCAGATTCCCTCGGGCGAGATGACCGGCACGCTCCGAATCACCTCGGACTACGCGGGGCAGACGCTACGGCCCGGCCAGAGCTTCGACGTGACCTTCGTGGCCGAAGGGGACGTCCGCGACCACGTCTTGGACGCCTACCTCCTGCTCGATAACGACGCTTACACCATCAGCCTCGGCGGCGTGGCCGGCTCGCTCGGCCAGCTCCCCATCGCGCGGCTGCCTTACGTCAGCACAGACCGCGCCCGGCTCGTCTTCCGCGCCAACGGCGGTCGTAACCGCGTGAAGTGGTTCTACGGCGAGTCCTTCAGCATCCGGCCCGACCCGCGCGTCGGCGACGCCGCGCCGTCCGTGTCGGTCGTCTCGCCGTCGCCCGGCGCGGCCTTCCCGGCGGGCAGCGACGTCCGCGTGAGCTGGTCGGCGTTCGACGACGAGGGCGTGCGCTCCTTCGCCGTGCTCGCCTCGTACGACGCGGGGCGCAGATGGAACCTGATCGCCGAAGACCTGCCCGCGACGGCCACCTCATACGACTTCCGGACGGCCGCCGGCACCGGCTTCTCGGACGTGCGCGTCCGCGTCGTAGCCACCGACCGGCGCTTCCAGCAGTCGTCGGCCGAGACCTCCTTCGCGCTCTCGACGACGACGCCCGTCCCCACCGCGACGCCGACTCCGACGCCCGCCGCGACGCCCACTCCCACTCCCGCGCCGACGCCGACGCCGACTCCCGCGCCGACGCTGACGAACTTCGCGCTGGCCGCGAACGGCGGCGTCGCCACGGCCTCCTCCACGACGACGCAGCAGGAGCTGCCCGGCCTCGACTTCTCCCCCTCGGGCGTCATCGACGGCGACCGCCGCGGCCTCAACTGGGAGCACGGCGGCGGCTGGCGCGACGCGACCAACAACTCCTTCCCCGACTGGGTGCAGGTCGACTTCCCGGGGGCGAGGAGCGTCTCGCAGGTCGACGTCTTCTCCCTGCAAGACAACTACGCCTCGCCCGCGCAGCCGACCGAGGCGACGCCCTTCACGAAGTACGGCGTGTCGGCCTTCGACGTCTTGTACTGGGACGGCGCGGGCTGGGCGGCCGTGCCGGGGGCTTCGGTGGTGGGCAACGACAAGGTGTGGCGCAGGCTCACCTTCCCGGCCGTGACGACGACCAGGCTGCGTGTCGTGGTGCGCAACGCGCTCGCCGGCCGCTCAAGGCTCGTCGAGGTCGAGGCGTGGGGCGCGGCCGCCGACGCTCCGCCCCCGCCCGCCGGGACACGAATCAACGCCGCCCTGGCCTCCAACGGCGGCCAAGCCATCGCGTCTTCCGTCACCACACAACAGGAGCTGCCCGGACTCGACTTCTCTCCTTCGGGAGTGATTAACGGCGACCGCAAGGGCCTCAACTGGGAACACGGCGGAGGCTGGCGCGACGCCACCAACAACGCCTACCCCGACTGGGTCGAGGTGGCGTTCGCCGCCCCGACCGCCGTCGACGAGGTAAGCGTCTTCTCCCTGCAAGACAACTACACCAGCCCGTCAGAGCCCACGGAGCAGACGACGTTCACCAAGTACGGCGTGACCGTCTTCAGCGTACAGCACTGGGACGGCGCTCAGTGGCTGACGGTGCCGGGCGGCACGGTCACCAACAACGGCAACGTCTGGCGCAAGCTCACCTTCCCGGCCGTGACGACGACGAAGATTCGCGTGGTCGTCAACAACGCGCTGGCGGGGCGCTCCCGCCTCGTCGAGGTCGAGGCGTGGGGCACGCAGGCCGTGCAGCCTCCGCCCCCCGCGGGTAAGGTCAACCACGCGGCGGCGGCGAGCGGCGCTGTCGCCACCGCCTCCTCTACGACCACGCAGCAGGAGTTCCCCGGCCTCGACTTCTCCCCCGCGGGCGTCATTAACGGCGACCGCAGGGGCTTGAATTGGGAGCACGGTGGGGGGTGGAGAGACGCGACGAATAACACGTACCCCGACTGGGTGCAGGTCGACTTCCCGGGCAGCAGGAAGGTCGACGAGGTCAACGTCTTCTCCCTGCAAGACAACTACACCAGCCCGGCGGAGCCGACCGAGGCAATGACGTTCACGAAGTACGGCGTGACCGCCTTCGAGGTGCAGTACTGGGACGGCTCCGCGTGGGTGACAGTGCCGGGCGGCACGGTCACTAACAACGGCCTGGTGTGGAGGAAGGTGACGTTCCCGCAGGTGATGACGACGAAGGTGCGGGTCGTCGTCCACAACGCGGTGGGCGGCAGGAGTCGACTCGTCGAGGTCGAGGCCAGAGGGCCCGCCTCGTAGGGTGGTCGGGCCGGAAGGCACTCGATCAACCTCGGGGCTTATTGGGGCGGGGGCGCGGCTTGCGAATTAGCCGCGCCCCCGCGCTTTATATCCCGGAGCAAACCATAAGGATTGTTACCGGGCGTCAGAACGTCAAACGTCGCCGCTTCCCTAGCCCGACCACTAGTGGACGTTCATTTTTTGTCGATGCGCCTTACGGTTTATGTGTGCCGCGCGCGGCCGCGTGTAGAATGCGCGCATGGCTAAAACGGTTCTCGCCGCTCTGGCGCTCATCGCCCTGCCCCTTCTCTTCTCGACCGGCGCGCCCCAGACGACCCGGACGATGCGGCTCGACTTCTATCACACCGGCAACTCGGCGGAAGAGGTCTTCAGTCTCGACCGCGTCGTAATCGAACCCCTGGCGTGGCCCGGCAGCCCGCGGCGCGCGGTCGACGACACCAACCTCGGCAAATACCTCTTCGAGGTGAGGGACGTCAGCACCAACCGCATCCTTTATTCCCGCGGGTTCGCGTCCATTTACGGCGAGTGGGAGACCACCGACGAGGCCAAGACCGCGCGCCGCACTTTTCAGGAGTCGCTCCGCTTCCCCTCCCCCGACTCCCCCGCGCAGATCATCCTGAAGAAGCGCGACGCGAAGAATCTCTTCCGCGAAGTCTGGGCCGTCTCCGTAGACCCGAAAGACGTCTTCATCGACCGCTCGGCCCCTCAAGCGCCCGCGCCGCTGATTGAGATTCAGAGGAGCGGCGACCCCTCCGCGAAGGTCGACTTCCTCATCCTCGGCGACGGCTACACGGCGGCCGAACGGAAGAGGTTCGAGGCGGACGCGCGTCGGATGACGGACGTGCTCTTCGAGACTTCGCCTTTCAAGGAGCGCCGGGGCGACTTCAACGTCTGGGCGCTCAGCCCGCCCGCCGCGGAGTCGGGCGTCTCGCGACCCTCCGCGGGCGTCTACCGCGACTCCCCGCTCGGCGCGGCTTACGACGCCTTCGGCTCGGAGCGTTACGTCCTCACGTATGACAACCGCGCCCTCCGGCGTGCGGCCGCCTTCGCCCCTTACGAGTTCATAGAAATACTCGTCAACGACCGCGCCTACGGCGGCGGCGGAATCCACAACCTCTACGGCACGGTCGCCGTCAACAACGCGTGGGCCAACTACGTCTTCGTCCACGAGTTCGGCCACCACTTCGCCGGGCTCGCCGACGAGTATTACACCTCCTCGGTCGCCTACGCCGCGGCTTCGGAGCGCGCGGAGCCATGGGAGCCTAACGTGACCGCCCTGCTCGACCCCGCCGCGTTGAAGTGGAAAGATTTGGTCTCCGCTGACACCCCGCTCCCGACGCCCTGGGGCAAGGAGGCTTTCGAGACTTACTCGCGCGAGATTCAGCAACGCAGGCGGCAGATTAGAAGCGAGCGTAAGCCGGAAGAGGTGATGGAGGCGCTCTTCCGCGAAGAGCTAGAACACGAACAACACATGTTCGCGCGGGAGAGGCACGCCGGGCGCGTGGGCGCTTTCGAGGGGGCGAACTACGAGGCCAAAGGCTTCTACCGCCCGGAGGTCGATTGCATCATGTTCAGCCGCACGAACCGCTTCTGCGCCGTCTGCCGCCGCGCCGTCGAGCGCGTCATAGACCTGTACACCCGTTGAGCTTCGACGGCGTCGCTCCTCGGTGAGGGCTGCCCGCAGGCCCCCGACCCGCCTCAAGGTAATTCCCGCAACGCGACCAAAAAAGAGGGGCCCGCCAATGCGTGGCGGGCCCCTCTTTCGTCTGTGACCGACCTCACTTGACCTGGAATCTGACCCCGTAGGTGAAGGAGTCGCTCCCGACCTTGAAGACGAGCACGTAGGTTCCCGTCGCCAGGCCGGTCGTCTTGAGGTTGAAGATGTAGCCGCCCGCGCCCTCGAAGTTGTTGAACCTGAAGTCGTCGTCCGGGTTGGCGTTGCCGGCGTCCTCGGCGGGGCCGGGCGCGTACTCGGACTCTTTCGTCACGCCGAGGGCGTGGACGACGAGGCCGGAGGACGAGACGTTCTGCCCGGAGAGCGCGCTCAGGACCTGAATCTTGACGGGGATGGTGCTCCCGCTCTTGTGGGCTTTGCCGGCGTCGTAGAGCAGCCGGATGTCGTAGGTCTGGTCGTTGGCGACGTTGTAGACCACCGAGGCGGTGGCCGCGTTCCCCGCCACGTCGGCCGCCGTCACCGTGAAGGTGTGCGCCCCGCCCGTCGAGGTGTCGACGCCGCCGCCGACCGGCGCGGTGCCGACGCATGTCGCCGGCCCGGAGCCGCCGTCGGCGCAGGCGTAGCCCGCCGCCACCGCCTGGTTGAGCATGTAGTTGGCGGCCGACGGGGAGGTGATGACGACCGTCGGCGCGGTCTTGTCGACCATGACCGTGACACTCTTCGTCGCCTCCACGTTCCCGGCGGCGTCGGTGGCGCGGAAGCTGACGGTCGTGACGCCCTCGGCCGCGACGGTCAGGGAGGTTGACGGGCCGCTGACGGTCGTCTCGGGGATGACCTGCGCGCCGGTCGCGCTGTAGGTGATGTGGCGCACGCCCGAGCCGCCCTTGTTGTCCGCGGCGACGAGCGCGACGACGGCGTCCGTGTTGTTCCAGCCCGCCGCGTTGGGCGCGTTCACGCGCGCGGCCGTCGTCTTCGGCGCGGCGCTGTCGGCGCAGGAGGTCGCGCCCGTGAAGACGAGCGAGAAGGCGCGGACGCTTCCCGTGTCGTCGCCCACGCGGTCGCTGACCCTCAGCGTCCATGTGCCGTTCGGGTTCTGGCCGCGGAAGGCCGCGAGCGGCGAGGCCGGCGTGAAGGTGCCCGTGTAGGGAGCGCCCAGCGCGTTGATGCTCTGGATGGAGGAGACCCCGCCCTCGTCGTCGAACGTCGTGTTGCAGAAGTTGTTGCCGTCGCCGCCGCCGCCGGGGCGGCTCAACAGAGTGACGGTCGTGCCCTGCGGCGAGGTCAGTGTGATGACGAGGTCGCCGACCCACGAGTGGTCGAGGCCGACGGTCGTCGCGCCGTGCGCCGACGTGCAGGAGTTGCCGCCGAAGCGGAAGTTGAGGTCTTCGATGTTGCCCGAGAAGCCGCTGACGGTGAGCGGGATGCCGACCCCCGCGGAGTTCGCGTCGGGGATCGAGACCGCGGGGCCGCCGTAGCTGTAGGCGGCCTGACTCCCCTGGCCGGTCTGTACGGAGAAGTGGATGACGCTCGGGACGCCGCCGTCCTCCGCGTGCCTGACCGTCAGCGTGAAATCAATCTTCTGCCCGCAGGGGACGTTCTGGGCGAGGCTGAAGGCGAAGGGCGTCGCGCCGGTGCCGCCGCCCGCGGCCGCGAGGTCGGGGTAGTTGGTCTGCCCGGCGTTGACGGTGACGCCCGGCGTCGAAGAGGTGAGCGTCGCCGAGACGTTCGTCATGCCGACTGTGCCGACGTTCGAGAGCCGCACGGCGAGCGAGCCGTCTTCGCCCGGCTCGATGGAGTTGTCGAGGTCGCCGTCGGTCTCCGTCAACGCGACCGCGCCGAGCCTCAGGTTGTCCGAGTCCTCGAACTCTTTGTAGGAGTAGGCGGGAGTCTTCAGCAGCTCGTCAACGATGACGGACTGCCCCGCGCCGAAGAGCAGCACGGAGCGGAGCATGTAGGGGCCGTTGACGCCGTTGCGGCCGATCTTGCGCCCGTCGAACGCGAACGCGACCGTGCCGCCGCCCGCGGGCAGGGAGCCGCTGCCGGCCGAGAAATCTATCTCGACGCCGTTCGCGTCGACCAGCGTCCCGCTCCACTGGTAGAAGTCCGCGCCCGCCGCGAACACCCCGGCCTCGACCTTCAGCAGGTCGTATTTGCCGTCGGCGTTCGTGTCGGAGGCCGAGACGTTGTTGCGGCCGTTGAAGCCCAGCGGGTCGCGGCTGAAAGAGGACGACTCTAAGGCGTCCGTCGTCCCGACATCCTTCCTGTAGTCGGCGACGAGAACCTTGTCGGCGTGCAGCGTCAGGAGCCCTTCGGTGAGGGCGTAGGGGCCGTCGACTCCCAGGCGCAGGATGTCCTGCGCGGGGAACGAGACGGAAATCTGTTGCGCCCCCTGGGAGAGGTCTGCCAGCGTCTGCGCGTTGGTCTTCTGGCCGTTGCCGGCGACGAGCGTCAGCGCGAATTGATACTGCCCGGCCGCCTGCACGTCGAGCCCCGCCGTCACCAGCACCTCGTCGACCAGCCCGTCGCCGTCGGCGTCAAGAGCCTCGTTCCGGAAGGAGACGAAGCGCGCCGTCGTGGGCGTGACGTTGAAGTCCGTGCTCGACGTGCGCGCGAAGGCGAGGTTCGCGGCCGACGCCCCCGTCGCCTTGATCGCCACGGCGAAATCGCCGGCGTGGTCGGGCGTGAAAGAGCCCGTGTAGATGCCGTCGCCCGGCGTCACGTCGAGGGGGCCTGAGTCGGTCAGCGTAAGCTGCACGGGGTCGGCGTCGGGTCGGTCGACGTCGTCGACCGAGGCCAAAACCGTCGCGTTCCGAACCGGCGTCGGCCCGTCGAAGACGAGGCCGGAGATGACGACCTTCTCGCCGACGCGGTAGACCGAGCTGTTGGTCGCCACGCCAGCGCGCACGAGGGACGAGGAGTAGTACGTCACCAGCGCGGCCGTCTCGGCCGTGGCCGCCGAAGCGTCGATCTTGACGCGGTACGTTCCGGCGGGCGACGCGGGGGGGAAGGAGATGAAAGTGTTCGTGCCGGGCGCGGAGAAGACGGACAGCGCGTCGCCGTTGCCGGTGAACGCGCCGTCGGCCAGGACGCCGTACTCGAAGCCGAGCGAGGCGGCGTTGGCCGGCGTCACCTCGACGCCGTTCGGGAGCACGAGGGAGACCGCGGCCTCTGCGGTCGAGCTGGTGACCTGCACCACGTCGCCCCCACCGGGCCGGGGGTCGGCCGGGAACTCGACCACGTTGGACTGCGACCCGGCGGGCGCGAGGACGGCCTGCGTGTACCGGGCCGTCGTCGGCACGCCGGAGGTCTGGTTGCCGAGTACCTGGCCGAAGGCGTCGGCGGCGAATGTCAGCAGCAGGAGGGCGGCGGTTGCGAGGTGGAGGCGCGATTTCATGTTTAATCTCCGGCACCTATTCGTGCGTTAAGAGTCCTAAGAGGCAGGTCTGTCCGAAGACATCCAGGGGCATGATGAAGTAGCCGTCGCCGGCCCAGAAGGCTCGGCCGAAGAAGGCCGAGGCGGGCGAACGGCTGTAGGATGAGCTTCCGGAGGCGAGCCGCTCCCCGGTGTTCGTGTCGTAAATATCGACGAACAGGGTGCCGCTCTCCGGCTCGCCGGGCGGCGCGTTACTGTCGAGCGGGACGAGCGGCGGCAGCACCGAAGCCGGCCCGCCCGCGTGGCTGAAGACCGCGAGCCGCGAGCCCCGCGGCGACGGCAGAGCGACGAGCGAGCCCCACGCGCGGCCCGACTTCGGGAAGAGCTTTCCACGGTACCGGACTCCCTCCGGCGTCTCCACGTCTCCGCCGGTCGAGAGCCCTTCGCCGCCGCGCGGCAGCGCCTCGCCCGCCTCCCACTCCGCCGCCATCGCCTCTCGCACGCGCGAGCCGCCGTCGAGACTCACGGCGTAGACGTTCCTGCTGAGGACGGCGCGGCGCGCGCCTGGGTCGAAACCCTTCATGGCGAAGAGCAGTTCACCGCCGCGATTACCCGGGAGCCGCTTCAACTCGTATTCGAGGCTGTCGATGATCGTGCCGCCGCCGCCCGGCGTCTCCCCGGAGAAGTGGGCCAGGAACGGCCCGGGGAAGCTGACGGTCTGCAAGCCGCCCCGCCCCTCGCCCGCCCCTCGCTTCCCGAGCCACGGGAGTTGAAGCCCCGTGACGAGCTGGAGTCCGAGCAGCAGCGCCACCCCGACGACGGCCACGACGATTAACACGCTCGGCTTCATGCGCTTACTGCTCAATCGACTGGATGATGCTGATGACGGAGTTGGCGATGATCGGCCTGGCGATGGTGGCGTGGTTGGACTTGTCGACCCCCACGCTCCTGAAGCCGAACCCCATCGGTATTTCCCGCCCGCTCCTGTCCGTCACGGCGAAGTCGTTGAGCATGAATTTGAAGTCGCCGGGGCGGTGCTCGATGAGGCGCGAGCCGACGGTGACGCCCCCCAGGGTGACCGGCTCGACCGTGGTGTAGAGCACCTCGCCGAGCATTCTGTAAGCCCTCTCGGCCAGGCCGACGCCGAGGCCGAAGACGAGCACGCCTTCGGCTTCGTTGCGCTGGATGGTCGGGATGTAGTGGTTCTGCGTG
>DASVSK010000054.1:0-2413 GCA_036388135.1 Pyrinomonadaceae bacterium
TTACGGGAGCGCCTCCACGATGATGTAGAAGCGGAACTTGCCGGTCGTCTCGATGCCGAGCACGAACTGGAGGTTGATGCTCGCGCCGGGGGCCAGGGGCGCTGCCGTCGTGACCGTGCCGGCCGCCAGCGTCGAGTTGTAGCCGCCGCCTTCGGGCTGGCTGGGCGGCGTCTCCAGCGTCGTCCCCTGCACCGTCACCGTGCACGGCGTCGTCCCCGGCGGGCAGGTCGCCGGGTCGTTGACCGACGAGACGCTGACCGACGACGAGCTGAGGGCGCGCAGGTCTGCCTGCCCGTTGCCCGGGCTCGGGAAGGTCGTCAGCTCGACGATGCGGAACCGCAGGCGCGTCACCGGCGAGCCCGTGTTGTTCGTCACGCGCCTCCGGATGGAGAGCGTGCCGAAGGTCGCGTTCGTCCCCGAGGCGATCTCGCGGTGGCGGTTGGGCTCGGCGCTCGACGGCTTCGTCGAGTCGAGCAGCCCCGCGTTGAGGCCCGTGTTGTCGCGCCTGATGGGCGACGCCAGGTTCTCCGGCCCCGGCGCGCCGAGGCGCTGGGTGACGCCCGTGATGGTCGAGCCCTGCGTGTCGGCGAACAGGAAGTCGGCCGCGTTGTCGTTGGTGTCCTTCGGGTTGCCGGGCACCGTGCAGCCGACGCCGTTGACGTAGTCGCACTGCTGGCGGAAGAACGAGTGCTCGGTCGTCGAGCCCGCGACCGGCGAGAGCGTGTTGCCCTCGCGCAGAAGGTCGCAGACCCCGCCGCCCGTGTTCGTCCCGAAGCCGACGGCGTCGAGCCGCGCCGACGACGAGATGTTGCCGACGTCGGCCGTCGTGAAGACGGCGACGTTGCCGTCGTTCGGCAGGTCGGAGGACATCGTCAGGTCGCCGGCGGCCGCGCCCGTCCCGCCGTAGTTGGCGAGCGAGTAGGCGGTGCCGACCATCAGGTAGTGGCCGCGCGCCGGGATGACCGTCCCGTTCGGGATGGTGCCGACGAGCACGGGCGTCGCGTCGCAGCTCCCGCCCGTGGTGAAGACGCCGTAGCCGGCCGTGGCGTCCGAGGCCGCGACCGTCAGCGGCGTGTCGGTGTTGTTGTAAAGCTCCACGAACTCGTCGTTCGAGCCGGCGGGGCCCGAAGTCCGAAGCTCCGAGATGAGGAACGTGCCGGGCGTCGTCCCCTGCGTGATGGTGCCCGTGGCCTGCGCCACCTGGACGTTCCCCCCGGTCGCGCCCGAGAGGTTGAGCAGCAGCGTCTCGTCGGACTCGCCCGCCGCGTTGTCGGCGCAGACGTTGACCGAGACGGTCTTAACCCTCTCGCCCGCGGCGAAGCTGAGGGTTCCGGCCTTGGTCTCGTAGTCGACCGCGCCGCCGCACGAAGCGCCGCCGGTGGCCGGGGTCGCGCCGCCGTCGGCCGTCGTGTAGTTGACCGCCACGCCGCCGAGCGGGGCCGGCGACGAGAGCGTCACGGTGAAGAGTAGCGGCGTCGTGCCCGAGGTGGGCTCGCTCGCCTCGCCGTCGCGGGCGAAGATGTTGAGCGAGTTGACCGGCGTGACCGTCGGGTTGTTCGAGCCGGCCTCGGTCGGGTCGTCGGTCAGGACGCTGATGCCGCCGTCGGCCGTCACCGTGCCCTGGTTCGAGACGGCAGGCGGGCCCGAGTACGGGTTGTCTATCGTCACCCGGAAGGTGATCGTGACCGAGTCGCCCGCGCGCAGCGTGCCGATGTTGACCGAGACGTTGCCGCCCGCGCCCATGACGACGATGGGTTCCGTCGGCACGCCCGTGGAAGCGGCCTTCTTCGTGGCCGGCGCGGCCTCGCGGCCGAGCACGTTGCCCTGGGCAGCGGGGCGGGTCGTCGTCGTCCTGGCCTGCGCCGCGGTCGCGACGGGCGCGGTCGCCTTGCGGGCGGTCGGGCGCGGCGAGACGAACGGGCGGGAGGTGACGCCGCCTGAAGGCGCCTCAAGCGAAGCCTGCGTCGGGACGCCCAGCACGCCGACGAAGTCGTCGGTCACGTCCATGTTGAGGGGCGCGGACGGGGCCGAGCAGGTCTGGTCGGTCGCCGGCGGGAGCGCCGGGACCGTGTTCACGAACGTGATCGTGCCGGCTCCGGCGGCCGTCACCGGGTCGACGTTGTTGTCGGTGATGATCTGCTGGACGCTGCTCGCGGCCGAGACGCCGCGCGAGAGGTTGAGGGACGTGCCCGCGCCGGCGATGCGGCTCAGGAGCACGTCGGTACCGTTGAAGGGGTCGCCGTCGACGAAGTTGTTCTCCGCCGCGCCGGCGCCGCCGACGAGGAGGTTGAGGACGCTGGTGTCGCCGGCGAGCGCGCCGACCTCGGCGTAGAACCCGGCGAGGCCGTTGGTCGGGTGCGGGTTGTCGGACAGGTTGCCCTGGACGGTGACGTTCATCGTCACGCTGCCCTGG
>DASVSK010000055.1:0-1677 GCA_036388135.1 Pyrinomonadaceae bacterium
CGCTCGCGGCACCACGCGCGCACGCTCTCGTAGACCTGCTCCAGCTCGGCCGTCATCTGCGCGGCATGATAACAGACCGCGCGGGGCGGGGCGGCGCGCGGCTTCACTCCTCGCGGAAGCCGAGGCGCTCGCGGACGACGTAGATGGCCTTCGACTGCGACTCGTGGTAGGTGCGCACGAGCATCTCGGCGAGGAGCCCCATCAGGATGAACTGGACGCCGACGGCGAACATGACGATGGTGATGGTGAAGAGCGGGTTGCGTATGAACGACTCGCCGCTCAGCTTGCGGATGACCGCCCAGACGAAGGCCACCGCCGAGATGATGAACGACGAGAAGCCGAACATGCCGAAGACGTAGATCGGCTTGGTGTGGTACGAGGCCATGAATTTGATGGTCATCAGGTCGAGCATGACCTTGAAGGTGCGCGAGAGCCCGTACTTCGACTGGCCCATCGTGCGCGGGTGGTGGCGGACGGGAATCTCCGTGACGCGCGCGCCGACCCAGCTCGCGTAGATGGGGATGAAGCGGTGCATCTCGCCGTAGAGCTTGACCTCCTTGAGGAACTCGCGGCGGTACGCCTTGAGCGAGCAGCCGTAGTCGTGGAGTCGCACGCCGCCGATGAACGAGATGATGCGGTTGGCGATCATCGACGGAATCTTGCGCGAGACCATCTTGTCCTGCCGCTCCTTGCGCCAGCCCGAGACGACGTCGAAGCCCTCGTCGAGCTTCTCCAGCAGGCGCGCGACGTCGGCCGGGTCGTTCTGGAGGTCGGCGTCCATCGGGATGAGGACCTCGCCGCGCGCGGCGTCGATGCCGGCGGCCATCGCGGCCGTCTGGCCGTAGTTGCGCCGCAGCGCGACGACGCGCACGCGCGGGTCGCGGCGCGCCAGCTCGCGCAGCACCGCGAGGCTGCCGTCGGTCGAGCCGTCGTCGACGTAGATGATCTCGGCCGTGCGGCCGAGGCGGGCCAGCGCCTCGTCAATCTTCACGTGCAGCGGCCGCAGGTTCGGCTCCTCGTTCAGGACCGGCAGGAAGAGCGAAATCTCCGGCGCGTCGTCCGACCCGTGCGGGGCCGCCGCCACGGTGGGCTCGCCCGCCAGGGTCGCCTCCTCCGCCGCGGCCGCCGGGCGGCGGATGACGGTCTCTTCTTCGTCGTAAATCTTCATTCGATACTCCTGACGGAGCGGTGAATAGTAAATAGTGAATAGAAAAAGGCGGCTCTTTCTATTCACTATTTACTATTTACGATTCACCACCCTTGAACCACTCGACGAAACGCCGGATGCCCTCCTCGATGGGCGTTTGCGGGTCGTAGTCGAGGAGGCGGCGCGCCTTCGAGACGTCGGCGAAGGTCTGCGGGACGTCGCCGGGCTGCGGCGGCTGGCGGTCGATGACGGCCCTTTGTCCCAGCTCGCCTTCGAGCAGCGCGATCAGCTCGCGCAGCTCGACCGTGCGCGACTCGCCGAGGTTGAAGACCTCGTAGGCCGAAGCCCCGTAGTCCATCGCGGCGCGCACGCCAGCGATGATGTCGTCGACGTAGGTGTAGTCGCGCCGCGTCGTGCCGTCGCCGAAGACGGGTATCGGCCTGCCCGCCGAGATGAGCCGCGCGAACTTGTGTATGGCGAGGTCGGGGCGCTGCCGCGCGCCGTAGACGGTGAAGAAGCGCAGGGCCACG
>DASVSK010000056.1:0-1705 GCA_036388135.1 Pyrinomonadaceae bacterium
GACGGCCGAACGGGTCGCGCGCCGGGCAGGGGCGTCGTGGCGGTGCGGCAAGGCGACCCGACGCCCAGCTTCGAGCAGACCGCGTCCACGACCTCTTCCGCAATCGCCCTATAGCCGGTGAGTTTCCCCCCGAGCACGGAGACGAGGCCGGGCGCGCCTGTCCTCTCTCCGTCACTTACACGGTGCATGCGCGAGACCGAAGACTCAGTCCCCTCCTCCCGCACCAGAGCGCGGACGCCCGCGTTGCTGAAATAGACCGGCCCCTTTTTAACGTCCGGGACGAACACTTCGACCGACCCGGTCAGGTAGTCGATGTCGGAGGCCGAGGCGCGGGCCGAGCCGGGGTCTTCGCTGAAGTCCGTGTCGGTCGTCCCTAACCAACTGTGACCGAGCCACGGGATGACGAAGAACATCCGGCCGTCGAGGTTCGAGAAAAGGACGAGCGCGTGTCGGCTCAAGGGCGGGCAGGCTATGTGAACTCCCTTCGTGGTGCGTATCCGAGGGGCACTTTGCGGGACGAGGTTCCGTGCGACGCGGTCGAACCAGGGGCCGGAGGCGTTGACCACGACGCGGCCCTTCGCCTCCACCTCTTCGCCCGAAGGGCTCAGCGTGTCCCTGACGCGAACCCCGTTAATCGTCGGCCCCGAGCGCAGGGCGGCCGTGACTTCCGCGTAATTGAAAACGTGGGCCCCGTTCTCGCGCGCGTCCAGCAGGTTTTCGAGACAGAGTCTTTCCGGCGAGAAGACCTGTGCGTCGTAGTAGGCCACCGCCCCACGGAGGCCGTCGGCGCGCAGCCGCGGCTCGGCCGCCCGAACCTCCGCGGCGTCCAGCACATGGTGGCGCGGCAGGCTCTTGTCGAAGCTCAGAATGTCGTAGAGCATCATGCCGAGCCGCATCTTCGTGCGGCGGGCCAGGCTGCTCTCGTAGAAGGGCACGATGAAGCGGAGCGGCTTGACGAGGTGCGGCGCTATCTTGAGAAGCGTCTCCCTCTCCCTGAGGTCGAGCCGCACCAGACGGAAGTCGAGCATCTCAAGGTAGCGCAGCCCGCCGTGTATCAGCCGCGTGGAGCCGGCGGTGGTGCCGCCGCCGAAGTCCTGCTTTTCAAAGAGCGCTACCTTCAGCCCCCTCTGGGCGGCGTCGCGCGCTATGCCGGAGCCGATGATTCCCCCGCCGACAACGATCAGGTCATACGGCTGTCGCGTGATCTCGGTCAACCGGGGCATTGCTCTCGTTACCTGATTAAAAGATGGCCGCTGATGCTCTTGACGAAGGCCCTCTTCACCCCGCGCCCGGGGGGAGGCGGCGACTCAACCAGGTTAGAAGCACGCGTAAGGTTTCGTCTCGTCCCCTGTCGTTCAACAGCTCGTGATAACCGCCCTCGACGATGTGAAGTGTCTTGTCCTCCGAGGCGATTGTCTTGAAGAGTTCACGGCTGCCCTCGGGGTCGGTGTAAGTGTCGGCGGTGCCGTGCAGCACCAGCGTCGGCACGCGCCATTCGGGGTAGAAGCTCGGGTTCTCTTCGAGCAGATTCAGGGCGGTGGCCGCAAGCAGCATCGGCGCTCTCCCCCTGTAAATCAGCGGGTCGTTCCCCGCCAGCTCCAGCTCCTCGGGAATGCGCGAGAGGCCGCTCAGCTCCGCCGGCGCTTCGGGGGCCGGGAGCGCCGGGCCGACGGCGGCCAACACGTTCACCAGGAGACGCTTCCAG
>DASVSK010000057.1:0-4523 GCA_036388135.1 Pyrinomonadaceae bacterium
CTTTCGGTGGGCGATAAGACTGACGTCTGGCAGGGCACGCTGGCCTTGATGGTGCTCAAGACCTTGGAGGCCATGGGGGCGCAGCACGGCTACGGCATCGCGCGGCGGATCGAGCAGACCAGCGGCGACCTGCTCTCCATCAACTACGGGACACTCTACCCGGCGCTGCTCAAGCTGGAGCAGGAGGGATACGTGTCTTCGGAGTGGGGCGTCTCTGATAACAACCGCAGGGCCAAGTTTTACAAGTTGACGCGCGCGGGCCGCAAGCAACTCACAAAAGAGGCGCGCGAGTGGGAGAAGACCGCCGCCATCCTGGCGCGTTTCTTCGCCCCCGCCGAGGAGTCCTGATGCACATACGAGGACTGCGCGCGTATGTCGTCCGCCTGGCCGGGCTCTTCGGGCGGGAGGGGCGAGACCGGGAGATGGCCGAGGAGTTGGAGAGCCACCTCCAGATGCACACCGAGGACAACGTGCGCGCCGGGATGAACCCGCGGGAGGCGCGCCGCCGGGCGCTGGTCATGCTGGGCGGCGTCGCGCAGGTGCAGGAAGAGTGCCGCAGGCGGAGGGGGTTGCCCGTGCTCGAAGACCTTTGGATGGATTTGCGCTACGGCGCTCGCGGGCTGCTCAAACAGCGCGCGTTTATGCTCGTCGCGGTGCTCACGCTCGCGCTCGGCATCGGCGCCAACACGGCGCTCTTCTCCGTCATCAACGCGGTCTTCCTCAACCCGCTCCCCTTCCCGGAGCCCGACCGCGTCGTCAGCCTGTACGAGACGTTCGAGCCGGCCGGGACGAGCGCCCTCTCCTTCCCCAACCTGCGCGACTGGCGCGAGCAGAACACCGCCTTCGAGGGGATCGCCGCCCACGTGGACGGCGCGTTCAACCTACAGGCCGGCGACAGCCCGCAGCGCCTGCAAGGCTTGAGGGTCGAGGCAAATTATTTCGACGTGCTCGGCGTCAGGCCGCAGCTCGGCCGGACGTTTCTTAAGGGCGAGGACGAGGCGGGGCGGGAGAACGTCGTCGTCCTGTCCGACTCACTCTGGCGCGGCAGCTTCGGAGCAGACCCGGACATCGTCGACAAGTCGATTCCGCTTAACGGCCGGAAGTACACCGTCGTCGGCGTCATGCCGCCCGCACTCTCGGCGCTCTCGCGCACGCAGGTCTGGGCCCCGCTCGTCTTCCCAGAGGCCGAGAAGGCGTCGCGCGGCTCGCACGGCTATTCGGCCGTCGGGCGTTTGAAGCGCGGCGTGACGCAGGAGGCGGCGGGCGAGGAGATGAACGTCATAGCCGCCCGGCTGGCTCAGCAGTATCCGGACGTGCAGGCCGGCCGCGGCGCGCTCCTGAACGGGTTCGAGGAGGAGCTGGTGGGCGACGTGCGTCAGCCGCTGCTCATGCTGATGGGCGCGGTCGCCTTCGTGCTCCTGATCGCGTGCTCGAACGTGGCGAACCTGCTCCTGGCGCGCGCGGCGGGGCGTCACCGCGAGATCGCGCTGCGCATCGCGCTCGGCGCGGGACGCCTGCGCCTGCTCCGACAGTTTTTGACGGAGGGCGTGCTGCTCTCCGTCGCGGGCGGCGCGGTCGGCGGCGTGACAGCGTGGCTCGGTCTCGGCCTGCTCGGCAGGCTGGCCTTCGCGTTCCTCCCGCGCTCCAGCGAGATCAAGCTCGACCTGCGCGTGCTCGCCTTCACGGTGCTCGTCTCGCTCCTGACGGGCGTCGTCTTCGGCCTCGCGCCCGCGGCGCAGGCGCTCAAGACCGACCTACAGGACGGGCTCAAGGACGGCGGCAAAGGCTCCGCCGGAGGGTTCGGCGGCAACTGGACGCGCAACGCGCTCGTCGTCACCGAGATCGCCGCCGCCTTCGTCCTGCTCATCGGCGCGGGGCTGCTGATGAAGAGCTACGCGAGGTTGCAGTCGGTCGACCCAGGAGTTAAGCCCGAGAACGTCCTGACGGCCAAGCTGTCGCTGGCACCCGAGAGGTACGCGGACGGCGACGCGCTCGGGCGCTTTCACGAGCGACTGCTGGAGCGCGTGGCGGCGGTGCCCGGCGTCGAGGCCGCGGGGCTGGCATCGCACCTTTCCGTCGAGGAGTACGGCACGAATGGGTACGTCCGCGTCGAGGGCAAGACCTACGCGCCGAACCGGGAGCCGCTCGTCGAGTTGCGCGTGGTCAGCCCCGACTACTTCCGCGTGATGGGCGTGCCGCTCGTGCGCGGGCGCATGTTCGACGAGCGCGACACGAAGGACGCGCCCGCCGGCGTCGTCGTCAACGAGACGATGGCGCGCACGGTCTGGCCCGGCGAAGACCCGGTCGGCAAGCGCGTGTGGGGCCGCCCCGTCGTCTCCGACTGGGTGCCGGTCGTCGGCGTCGTCGCCGACGTGAAGAACGTGGGGCTGGTGCGGCCGCCGGTGCCGGAGTTTTACTTCAACTACGCGCGCGGCGGCGAGGGCTTGCGCAACGTGACGCTGGCCGTGCGCTCGCGCCTCGAACCCGCGGTGCTGGCGGCCGCGGTGCGGCGGGAGGTGCGGGAGGTAGACCCGGGGCAGCCCGCTTACGGCGTGCGGACGATGCGGGCCGTCCTCGACGGCACCGTCACCGACCGCCGTCTCAACATGACGCTGCTCGGCGTCCTGTCGGCGCTCGCGCTCGCGCTCGCCGTCGTCGGCATCTACGGCGTAATGTCCTACAACGTCGCGCGGCACACGCGGGAGATCGGCATCCGGATGGCGCTCGGCGCGCAGAAGACGCACATCCACAGGCTCGTCATCGGGCGCGGCGCGGCTCTGGCGCTGGCCGGGGTGTTGGTCGGACTCGTGCTCGCGCTGTGGCTGACGCGGCTGATGACGGGACTGCTCTTCGACGTGAGTGCGACCGACCCCGCCACCTTCGCCGGCATCGCCGCGCTGCTCTTCGCCGTGGCGCTCGTCGCGTGTTACGTCCCGGCGCGGAGGGCGGTCAAAGTCGACCCCCTCGTCGCGCTGCGTTACGAGTGACGGGACTTAGGTCCCGAAGCCAACCCGTGCCGAAAGGAAGGTCGAATGAATCACAGGCCGCGCCGTCTACACCTGCTTTTCGCGACGGGGGCGTTGCTGTTCGCGTCCCAACTCCGCGCGGCGGCCGCCGCCCCGGCGCAGGACGCGCCCGACCCGCGCGCCGCGCGCGTCGACGCCCTCTTCGCGGACTTGAACCGGACGCCCTCGCCGGGTCTCGCCGTGGCCGTCGTGCGCGACGGCAGGGTGATTCTGCGAAGGGGCTACGGCCTCGCGAGCATCGAGCACCGCGTGCCCGTCTCGCCGTCGACCGTTTTCGACGTCGCTTCACTTGCCAAGCAGTTCACGGGGCTCGCGGTGGCGATGCTGGTGTCGGAGGGGAAGGTCGGGCTGAGTGACGACATCAGAAAGTACATCCCCGAGCTTCCGGACTTCGGCCGGCCCATCACAATCGAACACCTCCTGCGGCACACGAGCGGTCTGCGGGACTGGCACGCCACCTTCTCGGTCGCCGGCTGGCGGCCCGACGACCCCGTCACGTTCGGCAACATCCTGACGCTGGCCTATAACCAGCGGACGCTGAACTTCGCGCCCGGCGCGGAGTATTCATACTCGAACACCGGCTACAACCTGCTCGCCGAGCTGGTTCGGCGTGTGACCGGCCGCCCGTTCCGCGGCTGGGCCGACGAGCACTTCTTTCGCCCCCTCGGCATGGCCGACACGCGCGTCCGCGAAGACTACAACGAGGTGATAGCGAACCGCGCCTACGGCTACGCGCGCGGCCCGGGCGGGAGCTTTCGGGTTACGCCGAATAACCTCACGGCCCTCGGCTCAAGCTCCGTCTTCACCAGCGCGGACGACTTCGCGCGCTGGCTCATCAACTTCGACGGGGCCGCCGTCGGCGGGCGCGCCGCCGTGTCGCTCATGCGGAAGCCCGGGGCGCTCAACGACGGGACGGCCGTCAACTACGGCTTCGGCATCACGACCGGCAGGCATCGCCCGAGCGGACTGCCCTTCTTCACCAGCAGCGGGGCCTGGGCGTCCTTCAACGCCTACGACGCGTATTTCCCGGAGCAGAAGTTCGGGGTCGTCGTGCTCGCAAACTCGGGCGCGGTCGACGCACAGAGCGCCGTCATCAAAATCACCGACATATATCTTGAGAAGGAGTTCGCGGCGGCTACGGCCCCGCCCGCCGCCGCGGCAGCGTCCGCGGCGGCGCAGGCCCCCGCGCGAAACGCCGAGGCGACGCCCGCGGCGCTCGACGAGTACGCGGGAGCTTACCGGCTCGGGCCCGACTCAATCGCGCGCGTCGAGCGGTACGAAACGATGCTTCTGTTCCAGATGCCGCGCCGGGGTCACGCGTTGATGTCGCCCAGGTCGGAGAAGGAGTTCCGGGTGGAGGGCGAGGAGGAGGGCGCGACCATTGTGTTCCAGCGTGACGCGGCCGGGAAGGTCACCTCGCTGACGTACGACGGCTGGCCCGCGCCCAGGGTGCCCGCCTCTGAGATGCGTCCGCCCGCGGGCCTCGCGGAGTACGCC
>DASVSK010000058.1:0-1585 GCA_036388135.1 Pyrinomonadaceae bacterium
GAGCCCCACGCGCCGCCGCCCACGCCCGCGAGCAGCGCCGCGCCGTAGGCCGCGCCCTCGTCGGCCTCGACCAGCTCGACCTCGCGGCCGTAGACGTCGGCCTGTATCTGCCGCCACAGCGCCGAGCGCGCCCCGCCGCCGCCGAGGCGTATCGTCTCGACGGGGACGTTCATCTGCGCGAAGACGGTCAGCGTGTCGCGCAGGCTGAAGGCGACGCCTTCGAGTATCGCGCGGACGACGTGCGCGCGCGTGTGGCTCGACGTCAGCCCCACGAGCGCGGCGCGCGCGTGCGGGTCGAGGTGCGGCGTGCGCTCGCCCATCAGGTACGGCGTCCACAGGAGCCCGTCGGAGCCGGGCGGCGCGGCCGACGCCTCCTCCGCCAGACGCTCGTACGGGTCGCGCCCGTCGTCCGGCCCCGCGCCGAACTGCTCGCGGAACCAGCGCAGGGAAAGTCCCGCGCCCTGCGTCACGCCCATCACGTGCCACCCTTCGGGGACGGCGTGGCAGAAGGTGTGGACTCGCCCCCCGGGGTCGAGCGCGGGGCGGCCGGTCGCGGCGAAGACGACGCCCGAAGTGCCGATGGTGGCGCTGACCGCGCCGGGCCGAACGAGCCCCATGCCGACCGCGCCCGCCGCCTGGTCGCCCGTGCCCGCGACGACCGGCGTGCCCGCGCGCAGCCCCGTCGCCTCCGCGCCCGCGGCCGACACGCGCCCCGCCACCTCGGCCGACTCGTAAGCGCGCGGCAGCAGGCCCCGGTCGACCCCCGCAAGGCCGAGCATCTCGTCCGACCACCGGCGGCTGACGACGTCGAAGAGGAGCGTGCCCGAGGCGTCGGCCACGTCGGTCGCCTTGTCGCCCGTCAGGCGCAGCCGCACGTAGTCTTTCGGCAAAAGCACCGCGCGCACGCGCTCCCAGAGTTCCGGCTCGTGCTGGCGCACCCACAGCAATTTGGGGAGCGTGAATCCTTCGAGCGCCGGGTTCGACACGAGGCGAATCAT
This sequence comes from Pyrinomonadaceae bacterium, assembly GCA_036388135.1. Taxonomy (GTDB): domain Bacteria; phylum Acidobacteriota; class Blastocatellia; order Pyrinomonadales; family Pyrinomonadaceae; genus QHXN01. The sequence goes on from DASVSK010000058.1 coordinate 999, forward strand.
GCGCTCCCTGCCGACCGTCTCCGTGAGCGCGCGACACTGCGCGTGCGTGCGCACGTCGCACCAGATGATGGAGGGGCGGAGCGGCTCGTCGCCCTCGTCGAGCAGCACCGCGCCGTGCATCTGACCCGTGAGTCCGACGCAGGCGATCTCTTCGGCGCGCACGCCCCCGGCGTCGAGCAACGCGCGCACCGCCGCCGCGCTCGCCCTCCACCAGTCGCGCGCGTCCTGCTCGGCCCAGCCCGTCCGCGGCGAGGCGAACGGCGCGTGCTCGACCGTCGCGGAGGCGACGACGCCCCCGCGCCCGTCTATCACGAGCGCGCGGCTGCCGCCCGTGCCGACGTCTATCCCGAGTAACTTCATGTGTCTTGTCCGGTCTTAAGTTTTACCACTCCTCCGGCGGCGGCGTCATTCGCGGAGGCGCGCGGCGCGCGAACAGCTCGACGGCGAGCAGCGCGGCCGACGCGCAGAGCGGGAGCGCCAGCCACGCCGCGAGCGGATACGTGCGCCAGCGCCCACCCCACATCTCGGCGAGGTACATCCCGACCGCCGAGTGCGGGAAGTCGCACAGCATCGCGCCGTGCGCGGCC
>DASVSK010000059.1:0-1664 GCA_036388135.1 Pyrinomonadaceae bacterium
CTGCGAGCCCTCGCGCGCCTCGCCGTAGTAGAGGTGCCGGCTGTCGGGCGAGAAGACGAGCGCGCCGTAGAAAGCCCCCTCGGCCGGCGCGACGAGCTGCTGCGTGTTGCTCGCCGCCTCGACCTGCCTGACCCAGACGCCCGCGCCCTGCCGGCCGGGCTCCGTGGCAACGTAGGCGAGGTAGTTGCCGTCGGGCGAGATGACGGCCTCCGCGACCGAGCCCGTCGCGGGCAGCCGCGTCACCTTCATCTGCTGGAAGCCGGGCGCGGGCGCGCGTGCGCGCTCGACGTCGGGGCGCACCGACGAGCGGTGGATGAAGTAGACGAGCGCCGCGACCGAGGCGAAGAGCGCGACGGAGATGAGGACGGCCGCGCGGACCGGGTGGCCGTCGTGCGTCCGCGCGTGCGCGGCGTGGTCGGAGGCCGACGGGAGCGCCGCCGACGGGAGCACCGCCGACGGGGCGCGGCCGTTGCCCGACTCGGCCGCGCGCGCGTCCGGCGGCGACGTGCGCGCGGCCGGCGCGGCGTTGGAAGAGTCGGGGGGCGGGCCGCCGTCCTCGGGCGTCGCCCCGGGGTCGGCGTCCTGACGGATGAGGGCGCGGCTCTCGTCATCGGCGCGCGCGGACGCCGGGGCGAGCGCCGCGTCCTGTGCGACCGTCGCGGGCGGCTCTTCGCCCTCGCGCCGCCCGGTCACCTTGACGGCGAAGCGGTAGCCGCGGCGCGGGACGGTCTCGATAAAGGCTCCGCCGCCCTCGGCCTCGCCGAGCGCCTTGCGCAGCGTGAAGACGTTCTGCGCCAGCGTCGCCTCGCCGACGAAGGTGTCGGGCCAGATTTCTTTGAGCAGCTCCTCCTTCCGTATCACGCGACCCGCCCCGCGGACGAGCGCGAGCAGCGTCTCGAACTCCTTCGGGGTCAGGTGGACGGGTCGGCCTTCGCGCAGGAGCAGGCGCTCCGAGACGTCCAGGACGAAAGGGCCGAACTCGTAGAACTGCTTGAAAAGACTCGACATAAACGGCTTTTGAAGGTTCTTTGATAACTCTTTGAAAACTATTTTGGCGGCCTTTGAGCCGGATTTGAAAGTCCGCCCGACCCCCCGCCGCGTTAGTCTCCGCGTCCGTGTGTGACGCTCTTTATACGAGCCGCGGTCGCCAGCCCGTTCAGGTTTTCGACGGGGCGGGCTACAGGGCGCGGCGTCGTCGTGGGTGGGGGCGGGAGACCGTCGGAGGCTTTAAGGGATTGCGGGCCGGGTCAAAAGGCCGACGGCCATTGAGACTAAATGGAGGATGTATGAAAAAGCAAATTTCGAGAACGGTTCTTGGTTTCTTCGCGGTGCTCATGCTGGCGGCGGCGGCCCAGGCGCAGACCTCGCGGGGCATCGAGGTGCAGGTTCCCTTCGACTTCGTCGCGGGCGAGAAGCAGTTGCCGGCCGGTCGCTACACCGTCCGCCGCGCCCGCGTCGACTCGGCGAGCGCGCTCCTCATCAAGGGCGAGGGGCGGGGCGCGGCGGCGGCCGTCGTCCTGACGAACGCGGGCGGCGAAGAGCCCTCGGGCGCGTCGCTCACCTTCCGCCGGCAGGGCGAGCGCCACTTCCTCACGGGGGTCTCGATGCCCGGCGCGTCGTCCGTCCGCGAGGTGCCGAAGTCGGGCGGCGAGCGGGCGGCCGAG
>DASVSK010000060.1:0-2271 GCA_036388135.1 Pyrinomonadaceae bacterium
CGGGCGTTTAGGGCTCCCCGCGCGGGGAGGCGGCGGCCGTCGCCTCCGGCTCGGTGGCCGAGTTCCTCGGCGGCGACGAGACGGTCGGTGAAGTCCGTCTCGTCTTCTTCTCGCAAGACGACATGGAAGTGTTTCTGCGCAATCATCAGTTCGTAAGCTAACGAGCGAACCGCCCGCCGGCCGCGCCGCACTAAAGTCCCTTGCGGCCGGCGGCATATTTTTAGTCGGCGGACGACTCGCCGAGACCCAAGAGGAAGATGGTTCAAAAGATTAGAGAGGCCGAGCCGGTTCAGGAAGAGGCCGGGGAGCCGACGACGCTCCCCGAGACGATTGCGGCGCTTGAGCGCCTGTCGCGCAACTACTGGTGGAGCTGGAATCCGGACGGCCACGCCGTCTTCCGCGACCTGGATCAGGAGGTCTGGGACTTGTGCGAGCACAACCCGCGCCGACTGCTCAAAGAGGTTCCGCAGTACAGCCTGATGAGGATGGCGACCGACCCCGTCTACGTCGAGCGCGTCGGGCGGGTCGCGAGCGCGTTCGACGAGTACATGGCCGCGGGCGGTGAGAGCTGGGCCGCGCGGCAGGCGCGCGCGCTCACGCACGAGCGCCCGGTCGCCTACTTCTGCGCGGAGTTCGGCGTCCACCACTCGCTGCCGCTCTACTCGGGCGGCCTCGGCATCCTCGCGGGCGACCACCTGAAGTCGGCGAGCGACCTGGGCCTGCCGCTCGTCGCCGTCGGCCTGCTCTACCACCACGGCTACTTCCGCCAGCACCTGCGCCGCGACGGCTGGCAGGAGGAGGCTTACCAGCAGATTAACGTCGGCGACCTGCCGATGCGGCTCGTCACGGGCGGCGACGGCGAGCCCGTCCGCATCGACCTCGAAGTGCGCGGCCGCACCGTGCGCGTGCGGGCCTGGCGCGCGGAGGTCGGGCGCGTGCCGCTCTACCTGCTCGACACCAACGTCGAGGGCAACAACGAGATCGACCGCCTCATCACAGGCCACCTCTACGGCGGCGACCGCGAGACGCGCTGCGTGCAGGAGATGATTTTAGGGATAGCCGGCGTGCGCCTCCTGCGCCAGCTCGACATCGAGCCGCACGTCTTCCACCTCAACGAGGGGCACTCGGCCTTCCTGACCTTGGAGCTGGCGCGCGAGCTGACCGCGGCCGGCGTCGGGTTCGCGGAGGCGGCCGCGCGCGTGCGCTCCCGCTGCGCGTTCACGACGCACACGCCCGTAGCCGCCGGCCACGACGAGTTCGTCGCCCCGCTCATCGAGAAGTGTTTCGGCGAGGGCTACTGGCGTTCGCTCGGGCTCTCGCGCGAGGAGTTCTTAAACCTCGGGCGCGTGAAGGAGGGCGACGAGGGCGAGCTGTTCGGGCTGACGCCGCTGGCCCTGCGCATGTGCCGCTCGTCGAACGGCGTCAGCCGCAAGCACGGCGAGGTCTCGCGCGAGCTCTGGAACAAGATGTGGCCCGAGCGCCGCGTCGACGAGGTGCCGATCACCTCGGTGACGAACGGCGTCCACGCGCCGACGTGGGTCTCGCCGATGCTGCGCGCGCTCTTCGAGGAGCGCGTCGGCGCGGGCTGGGCCGAGGTGCTGCACGACGCGGAGGCTTGGTCGCGCGCCGTCGCGCGCATCCCCGACGAGGAGCTGTGGAAGGTGCGCCGCCTCCAGCGCAAGCGGCTCGTCGCGTTCGTCCGCGAGCGCCTCTTCCAGGCGCGGCTCCGGCAGCACGAGCCGCGCGCTTACGCCGAGGCCGCGTTGGGGATGTTCGACCCCGACGCGCTGACCATCGGCTTCGCCCGCCGCGTCGCGGCCTACAAACGTTGGGGGCTGATACTCTCCGACGCGGCGCGCGTGCGCCGTCTGCTCCTCGACGCCGAGCGGCCCGTCCAGCTCATCTTCGCGGGCAAGGCGCACCCGCAGGATCAGGGCGCGAAGCTCATCCTCCAGCAGATAGCGCAGTGGAAGATGAACGCGGAGATCATGCAGCGCGCCGTCTTCATACAGGACTACGACCAGGAGATAGCGCGCCAGCTCGTGCAGTCGGTCGACGTGTGGATGAACGTCCCGCGCCGCCCGCTCGAAGCTTCGGGGACGAGCGGCGAGAAGGTGGGAATTAACGGCGGGCTGAACTTCTCCATCCTCGACGGCTGGTGGCCGGAGGGATACGACGGGACGAACGGCTGGGCTATCGGCGACATGCACGCCGAAGGCGAGAGCCACGAGGAAGACATGCGCGACGCCGCATCGCTCTACCAGTTGCTCG
>DASVSK010000061.1:0-4358 GCA_036388135.1 Pyrinomonadaceae bacterium
GCTCGAATACTTCCACAAGGGGCTGGCGCTGGCCGAGGAGATGGGGAACAAGGGCCTCGTCGCCAACGCCTACCTCGACATCGCGGAGGCGCACCTGCGGCTCGGCGAGCCCCGCAAGGCCGTCGAGTTCGCCGAACGTTCCGCCGCGCTCACACAGCAGGCCGGGCTTCCGGATCAAATCGCCTACGCGCGCACCCTTTCGGCCAAGGCGCATCTCGCACTCGGCGAGTCGGAGCCGGCGCGGCGCTCGCTGCTCGAAGCCATATCCAACGTCGAGCGTCTGCGGGCGCAGGTGGCCGGTGCCGAGAGCGAGCGCCAGCGCTTCTTCGAGAGACAGGTCGAGCCGTACTACGTGATGGTCGAGCTTCTGCTGGCGCGGGGCGACGACTTCGGGGCGCTCACCTACGCCGAGCGCGCCAAGGGCCGCGTCCTGCTCGACGTGCTGAGCAGCGGCCGCGTCGACATCAACAAGGCGATGACGGCGCAGGAGCAGGCGCGCGAGCGCGCGCTCAGCGGCGAGGTCAACGCCATCAACTTACAAAGCTTGCGCGAGAAGTCGCAGTCGCAACCCGACCCCGCGCGGCTCAAAGAGCTTGACGCGCGACTGCACAAGGCGAGGCTCGAATACGAATCGTTCCAGACCGGCCTCTACGCCGCCCACCCCGAACTGAGACTGCGGCGCGGGCAGTCGCCTTCTCTCACACAGAGGGAGTTGGTCGCGCTCCTGCCCGACGCGAAGACGGCGCTGCTTGAGTTCGTCGTCGGCGAAAACGCTTCCTACCTCTTCGTGGTCACGAGGGGCGCGCGCGCGGGCGCGGCGGTCGAGGTGAAGTCTTACCGGCTGAACGTCAAGGCCAAAGACTTGGCCGCGGGGGTCGAGGACATGCACAAGCGTCTCGCGGAGCGTAACCTCGACTTCGGCGTGCGTGCGCGCTCGCTCTACGACCTGCTGCTCGGGCCGGCGCGCGAGCAACTGCGCGGGCGGACGTTGCTGTGCGTCGTGCCGGACGGTGTGTTGTGGGAGTTGCCGTTCCAGGCTTTGCAGCCCAGGGACGGCGCGTACCTCGTCGAAGACCACGCCGTCTTTTACACGCCCTCGCTCAGCGTCCTTCACGGGATGGAGAAGCTCGCGGTCAGGGAAGGGCGGTTCAACGCGGGCGGCGGCGGCCGCGCGCCCGTACTGCTCGCGTTCGGCAACCCGTCGCTCGGCCAGCGCACGGTCGAGTTCGTCAAGTCGGTCTACAGGGACGAGAAATTGGGGTCACTTCCAGAGGCCGAGAGGGAGGTCAAAGCCCTTGAGGAGTTTTACACCCCGTCGCGCAGCAGAATTTACGTCCGCGAAGAGGCGCGCGAGGAACGGGCCAAGTCGGAGGTGGGCGACTACCGCGTGCTGCATTTCGCTACGCACGGCGTCCTGGACGACCGTAACCCTATGTACTCGCACGTGCTGCTCTCACAGGCCGAGCCGGGCGGCGGGGAGGACGGGCTGCTGCACGCGTGGGAGGTGATGAAGCTCGACCTGAAGGCGGACATCGTCGTGCTTTCGGCGTGCCAGACGGCGAGGGGAAAGCTCGGGGCCGGTGAGGGTCTGATCGGGATGGGTTGGGCGCTGTTCGTCGCGGGCAGCCCGACGGCCGTGCTGAGCCTCTGGAAGGTGGAGTCGTCCAGCACCGCCGAGCTGATGGTCGGCTTTCACAGGAACCTCACGGCCCCGGGCGCGGGACGCAGGAAGGCCGAGGCGCTCAGGGCCGCGAGCCTTGAGCTGATGAAGGACAGGCGCTTTCGCCACCCGTTCTACTGGGCCGGCTTCGTGATGACGGGCAACGGCATGTGAGCGGGCCCGCCCCTCGGCGCGCGCGAGTGCGGTCACCTCACGCCGCGAAGCTCGCGCACGCTGCGGAGCAGCCCCGCCGCGGCGGAGGATTTCGGGTCGGACTCGACGAGCGAACGGAACTCGCGTTCGGCCTCGTCGAGCAGGCCGGCGCGCGCGTAGAGCACGCCGAGCGTGAGGTGGCTGCCCGGAAACGCCGCCCGCGCTCGCTTCAACTCTTCGCTCTGGCCCTCGCTCACGACGGCGAACTTCGCCTCGGGCGACGCCGCGCCCGGCGAGACTACTTCCTTGCCGTCGAGGACGGCCGTCACCTGCCAGTAGTAAATCTCTCCGCGCCGCAGCGGACGCGCGGGCGTCCAGACGTTTGCCGACAGGGGGGCGCTCTCCGTCACCTTGTTGAGCCGCGAGTCGAAGACCGCGACGGTGTAACTCGCGGCCCCGCGCAGCTCGCCCCAGCGGAACGTGGGTCGGTCTCTCTCGACCGCAGTGCCATACGGCCCGAGCAGGTCGAAGGGAGCGCCGTCGCTCGAACCGCGCAGCGTGCCCCGCGCGCCGTCTTCCAGCACGTCGAGCACGGGCGGCCTTTTCACACGCCGGGCCAAAAGCGTCTCGGCTATCTCGCGCTGCCACGAGCCCGGGAGTCCTTCCAGACCTTGATGCCGCCCCCGCCCGTCCAACGTCACCAGCCTGCCGCCGTCCTGAATAACAAGAACGACCTCCGGGGCGCGTCCGGTTGCCCGCCCCGCCCCCTTCTTCGGCTTCGACGCAGCCCCCGAGAGGTTCTTCTCAGGCGAAGGCGGCTCGTGGTGGCGCGTCCCGCCGTGGGGAGTGGGCGTCTGCCCTCCGTTACGCTTCTCCGTCTCGTCGCGCGGCCGAAGGGGTTCGGCGGTGGGCGTCACGACGACCTCCCGCGACGTTGTCCGCGTCGGGACGGGCGCGCCCCCGTTCACTTCTTCGGGGTGCGATTGGCGCGGGCTTAACAGACCCCGCGCGGCCCACCACCCCGCGAGGATTACGACGAGCAGGGCCGCGAAGGCGGCGGCGGCCTTGAGCTTCGCGGGGGACACAGCCAACGCGTGCGGCATGCCGCCGAGCCAACCGCGCCCGCTCAAGTAGCCCGCCAGCGCCCTGTCCAATCTCGTCTCGCGGAAGCGAATCGTGACGTCAAGGCCCTCGCCCGCGTCGCGTGGGCGCGCCGTCGAGAAAGTAAATTCCTGCCCGCTTTCGAGCGTCACGACGGACGCCTCCTGCGCCCCCGCGTCCGAAGCGTTGCCGAAGCTTAGAAGATGCTGCGCGAGTAGTAGCTCGCCTTCCGCGTCGCGCGCGCTGACTTCGAGGACGCGCGCCGACGGCTCGACCCGCACGGTCAGGACGCGCCCCGCGTAAACCTCCCACGAGCGGCGCGTCGAGCCGTCCACGGAGATCGAGAGGCGCGAGGCGAACAAACCTTTGCGCCGCCGCGCCTCGCTCTTCAACATCTCCGACAGACCCTTCAACTCGGCCGGCGTTAATTCGGGAGGGTTTTGGCGGTCGGTTGGAGGCATATGTTTGTCGGCCTTAGGGCCGTCGAGCTTGAACTCGGGCAGCACCACGCGCCGCCGCGAATAGTCGTGGGACGAGGCGCGGAGCAGCCGCGCCCAGCAACAGGGGTGTGTGACGGCGTGCAGCCTGCGCGACTCGGCGGCCTGCTCGGCCGAAGGGTCTGCGTTCCCCTCGTCGTACTGCAACTCGGCGAGGTCGTAGGCCGTCGGGTCGAAGTGCGCGGGCAGGTGCCAGCGGCCGGAAAACCCGTTGACCTCTTCGACCGGCTGCAGTTGGTGGAAACACTGCTTGACGAAGCGGAAGTGCGGGCCGGGGTCGGCCATCGGCACGAAGAGCTGTTCGCGCCGCGCGCCCTCGTGGCCCGTGAGGAACCCCTCGAACCTGCGCCCGAGTCGCTGCCTGATCTCGCGCTTGGCGTCGCGCACGCTGTAGTCGCCCTTCGTGTCGAGGTGCGCGGGCGACCCCTGCACCAGCACCTCGTAAAGCCGCTCGGCCTGTCGCGTGCAGAGGTCGAAGAGGACGCAGCTCTGCCCGACCGTGGCGTAAAAAGAGTTGTGTTCGAGGTAGAGCAGCACGAGGTGCTTGACGTAGCGGACGAGCATGTCTTCCAACGTCAAGTTTCGTGCGCCCGAACGGTGCTCGCGCTCCTGCATGCCCTCGTAAGGCTCGGCGCACAGGTAGGTGAGGTACTGGAGGAGCTGGCGCGGCGTGAGGCTGAGCTTCTTGTGCACCTCGTTCTTGGGCCGCTTCGCCTGTCGCTTCTTCTGCGTGAGGGCCGTGACGTAAAGCCGCGAGGTCGCCTGGTGGAGCACGCTGAGCGCGTCCCTGCGGTCTGCGAGCAGGAAGTAACTGAGGCGGAAGACCCATAGGGCGGTCGAGTCCAGGTCTGAGTTCCGGGTTGCCTGCGTGTTGCTGTTCATGAGCATCTGCCGTGCGGGTCGGCGGCGTTTCGACGGGTTGGGCAGACGACGGACAGTATAGGTTA
>DASVSK010000062.1:0-3755 GCA_036388135.1 Pyrinomonadaceae bacterium
CCCCCGGCGCGGCCGACGACGAGCATCCGCGACGCGTCGCGACGCTCAAGCGGGCGCTGCGCGATCAGCTCCTCGGGCAGCTCGAAGTCGAAATCAGAGATGAGCATAAGAGCGGTAGACGGTAGACAGTAGACAGTAGACAGTAGTCAGTAGAAATACAGTCGCCAGCGGATCGTCCGGGTTTCAGTGTCAGCCGCCGCGGCGCGGAGCGCCACTGACTACTGACTACTGACTACTGACTACTGTCTACTGCCCACTTCCTACGAAGGGGAGGCCGGGGTCTCGGCCGCCATCTCTTCGGAGGCGTGCTCCTGGTGGAGGACGACGGAGAGCTGCGCGCCGAACATCAGGATGAGGCTGGAGACGTAGCTCCAGGTGAGCACGGCGACGACCGCGCCGACCGAGCCGTAGATTTCGTCGTAGTGGAAGTATTTCAGGCTCGACGCGAAGAGGTACTTGGCCGCCTCCCACATCAGCCCGGCGACGACGGCGCTCGGCAGCGTGTCGCGGACGTTGACGCGCCCGCTCGGCACGAAGCGGTAGACGACCGCGAAGAGCGCCACCGTCACCAGCGCGCCCGCCGCGGCGAAGACCGTCTGCCAGAGGGCGTTGCCCAGGAGCGTCATCCACGGCGAGCGGTTGACGACGCGGATGGGGAGCTGGTCGATCAACTCCTGCAACCCGACCAGTATCGAGGTCAGAAACACGGAGGCGATGAGCAGGAGCCCGACCGCGCCTATCATGCCGAGCGTGAGAGCGCGACCGTGCAGGAAGTCGCGCGGCCGCGTCCCCCAGATGCGGTTGAGCGCCCGCTCGATGACGGCGAAGACCCAGGAGCCGGCCCACAGCGTGACGACGACGGCGCTGACGATGCCGCCCCAGCCGACCTCCTTCAAAGACTTGATGGTGGCGCGCAGGAACTCGCGCGAGCCCGGATAGATTTCGACGATGCGCGTCAGCGCGTCGCCGCCGGCGGCGACGCGGTCGCCGATGACGAGCATGACGAGCAGCGCGGGGAAGAGCGTCAGCAGCCCGAAGTAGCTCATCGCCGCGGCGGGCGTGAAGAGGTCGTTCTCGTGAAACTGGTGGAGGGTGTGCTGGAGGATGGTCGTCCAGGGCGCGTGGTTCTTTACGCCCCAGCGCCCGCGCGAGAAGAAGGGAATGTGTCTGCGCACGTTCTCCATCAGTCACCAAACGAAGGGCTCGGGCGCGGCTCACACGACGCTCCCCGCACCGGGTCAGGTTAACGCGCCTGATTGTCCGTCATTTCCCGCCACGCCGCAAAAGCTCAGCGCGCGGGCACGGACGCCGCGCCCGCGCGTGCGTTCTTTTCCAGCGCCGCGCGCGCCGCGGCGACGAGTGCGCGCGAGCGCGCCGACACGCTCTTGAGGTTGCGCGCCTCGGCGGCGGCGCGGTCGAAGTCCCCGCGCGCGGCCTCGCCGAACATCACGCCCACGTCGAACGGCCGGAAGGCTTCGTTGAGCGCCCCGGCCTCGCCGGGCGAGAGGTTGAGGCGGTCGTCCAGGTTGAACCAGATGCGCTCGCCGTCGAACAGCTCGTCCTCGTTGAGCGCGGCGACGGACGCGGCCAGCGCCTCCGTCGCGCGCGGCGAGCCGATGCGCGCGGCGACCGTGGCCGCCGCCATCGAAGCGGCGTCGCGCAGAGACGTCCCGGCCGGGGGCTGCGACGCGTACGCCAGCGCCTCTTCGAGCAGCGCCTCGGCGCGCACGCGCTTCCTGCGCTTTGCGGCCAACTCGGCGGCGCGCGCCAAGCCGTAGGCGCGCAGGGCGGGCGTCACCTCCGCGGCGCGGACGAGCGCGGCCGCCCGCTCGAAGTCGTCCTCCTCCTTCTCCAAAAAACCCTCCCCGACCGAGGCGACCTGATAAGCATCAATGACGGAGCGCGCGTCGCGCCGCTTCTCCGCGTCTTCGATCTCTCCCGCCAGTCCGCGCGCTCGCTCCCAAAGCCTCTTGGCGGCCGCCGCCCGCACCGCGTGCAGGCGCGCGTCGTCACGCAGCTTCACGTCGGCGGCGCGGCCGACCGTTTCGAGCAGACCGCCCAGCGGGTCGGCCGGGTTCGAGCGCGAGAGGCTTTGCGTCTGCATCTGCGAGTCGAGCGCGGCGCGGCGCGCGGCGTCCACGGCCGAGGCCAGCTCGGCGAGCCGCGCGTGCAGCGCGGGCGCGTGCCGCGGGGCTTCGCGCTCGAAGAAGGGGAGCAGGCGGCCGACGGCGAAGTAGAGCGCGGCCGAGTCGGCGGCGTCCCCGGCGGGTCGAGTCGGCCGCAGGAGGACGGCGGAGGCCGTTTCGAAGAAGGCCGCTCGCACGCGCGGGTCGGGCGCTTCCGCCCGCCGGGGCGTCGCGCCGTCGGGCGGGCCGCCGAGAGTGCGAAACTGTAGCGAGCCGTCCGCGCCCACGGCCGCGAGCAGCCGCGGCGTGAGGGCGTAGGAGGAGAGCAGCAGCACGTCGTTAGCGCGGGAGCCCGCGCCCGCGCGCACGCCCGCGAGCAGTTGCAGGTAGAGGCGGTCGGCCTCGTCGGGCGCGCGGCCGCGCAGGCTCAGAAGGAACTCGACGAGCGCGCCGCTCGCCCCGCCTTCGAGCGCCGGGGCGGCGACGCGCGCCGCGGCGTCGTACGCCTCCTCTTCAACGAGCGCCGAGGCGAGCGCGAGCCTCTGCCCGTCGCGCGTGAACTCGCCCGGCGGGCGGACGTCCGTCCCCGCGCCTCCTCCCGAAGCGGCCTCGTCGCGCGCCCTGCTCTCATGGCCGGAGAGCCAGTCGGCGAGCGCGCCCAGCCATGCGTCGGCCGTGCGCGCGTCGCGCCGCGCCGCCGCGGCCAGCACGAGGTCGCGCGCGCGCGTGAACCTCTCGGGCAGGTCGCCGTAGCGGCCATGCTCCCGCTCGTCCTTCAGGTCTTCTTCGTCCGACTCGGCGGCCGCCTCCCACGCGCGGCCGAAGACGGCGCGCGCGGCCTGCTCGTCCGCCTCCCAGAGCGCGTCGGCGCAGAGCGCCAGGACGGAGGCGCGCTGGAAGAGGTCTTCGACGGCCTTCGCGCCGTCCGCGACTTCGAGGAGCACGCCGACGGCCTTGCGCCTCGTCCTCTCCGCGCGCGCACGCGCGCCGCGCGCCCCGGCCTCGGGCGCTTTAGCCTCGCGCGCGGGTTTCGCCTCCCGCCCCGCCTGCGCCGCGGACTGGCCCTGCGTCGGGGGGGCGGCGGCGCGCGCCTGCGCGTGCGTCTGGCGCGCACCGCACACGAAGATGAAGAGCGCGAGTGCGAGCCGCAGGTTACGAGGCGTGTGTGGCATGACTTGGGAGTTACGGCCTGGGCGTTTCGGCGGGACTACTCCGAGTCGAAGAGTCCGGGGCGCGTCTGCGGGCGCGGCGGGTCGATGCCGAAGTGCTCGTAGGCGAGGCGCGTGGCGGCGCGGCCGCGCGGCGTGCGGTTGAGGAAGCCGATCTGGATGAGGTACGGCTCGATGATCTCCTCGATGGAGTCCTTCTCCTCCTGGAGCGCGGCCGACATGTGGTTGAGCCCGACGGGGCCGCCCTGGTGCTGTTGAATAATCATCAGCAGGAGCTTCCTGTCCATCTCGTCGAGGCCGAAGGTGTCGACCTCCATCCGGTTCAGGGCGTCGTCGGCGATATCCTTGGTGATGCGCCCCTCGTGCTCGACCTCGGCGTAGTCGCGCACGCGCCGGAGCAGGCGGTTGGCGATGCGCGGTGTCCCGCGCGCGCGCCGAGCGATCTCCGAGGCGCCCGAAG
>DASVSK010000063.1:0-5313 GCA_036388135.1 Pyrinomonadaceae bacterium
CGGCGCGGGCGGCACCGGCGCGAGGGTCTACGAGAGGGAGCAGGAGGCGGACGTCAAGTCGGGCACCGAGTTCGGCGTCATCCTCAACCGCGGCGTCTCCCTGCCCGAGTACAGGCGGCAGTAAGTTTTAACGAGATCGGCCTCCCTCCGGGGCGGCCGTAAGGAGGAAGCCCGCAAGCGAAGGGGAGAGCGCGGGCGGGCTTCCCACCAAAATCTGAGGGCCTCCTGGTGAGGCTCTCCCAAAGGTTCGGTCGCCCCTGTCACAACGTAAGTGAGCGACCGCACGTGAAGAGGCCCGCTGCGAAGGGGAGAGCGCAGCGGGCCTCTTCTCTTTTTTAACGGGCCTGCCCCGCCCCTCCCGCCTTGGCCCCGGGACGCCGCCGCGGGCCGCCTCCGCGCCCCACTTCAGCGGCCGCCGCGACGCTTCCCGAGCCGGTCGTCGAGCGAGAGCGCCCCCGCCCCGTTAAAGAGCAGGAACAGCGACGAGAAGAGCATGCAGAGCGCGAGCCGCGCGGCGTCGAGCGGCGTGTCGAGGTGCGCGATGACGAGCGCCGCGACGAAGTTAATCACCATCACCAGCGCCGCCGGCCTGACGAGCAGGCCGAGCACGTACAGGATGCCACAGACGAACTGCGCGTAGGCCGAAAGGTACGCGGCCATGAGCGGGAAAGGCACGCGCCGCGCGGCGAGGAAGTCGCGGAATGCAAGCATGTGTTCGTGGCTGAAGACGTTGTCCTGCGTCCCGTAGACGAGGATGAACCCGACGACCAGCCTGACGAAGAAGGCCCCGTACTCTCGACGCCTTTCAAAGAAACTGAAGCCCGGGACGTGTGACATTCGGGGAAGCTCCGCGGGGGGATAAGACTGCCCGGAGTTTTTAACGCGGCGGGCCGCCCGCGCGACAGCGAAATGTGACGGGGCGGATTTTTATCGTGACGAACGCGTCTTCGAGTCCCCGCGTCCGCCGGGAGATAGCGTCCGGCTCAACCCGCCGCGCCCGCCCCGCCGCCCTCGCGCACGTAGACCACACGCCCGCCGACGACGGTGGCGACCGCCGCGCCGCGGAACGTCCGGCCGTCGAAGGGCGTGTTGCGGCTCTTCGATTTCGAGCGCGAGGCGTCGAACGTCCAGCGCAGGTCGGGGTCGAGGACGGTCACGTCGCCCCACGCGCCGGGGCGGAGCGTGCCGCGGCCTTCGAGGCGGAAGATGCGCGCCGGGTTCGTCGAGAAGAGCTCGACGAGGCGTTCGAGCGTGACCAGCCCGCCGTGGACCAGGCGGTCGAGCGCGAGGCCGACGGCCGTCTCCAGCCCCGTGATGCCGAAGGCCGCGTGGTCGAACTCCAGCTCCTTCTCGTCGGCGTGGTGCGGCGCGTGGTCGGTCGCGATGGCGTCCACCGTCCCGTCGGCAATGGCCCCGAGAATGGCGTCCAGGTGCTCGCGGCTCCGCAGCGGCGGGTTCATCTTCATGTTGGTGTCGAAGCCCTCGCAGGCCGCGTCCGTGAGCGCGAAGTGGTGCGGCGCGACCTCGCAGGTCACCTCCGCGCCGCGCCCCCTGGCGCGCCTGACGGCGTCGACAGCGCCCCGCGTCGAGACGTGCGCGAGGTGGACGCGCGCGCCGGTCAACTCCGCTAGCGCGCAGTCGCGCATCGCGTCGGACTCTTCGGCCAGCGCCGCGCGCCCGCGCAGGCCGAGCCGCAGAGACCACTCGCCCTCGTGCATCACGCCCCCGGCGGCGAGCGTCTTGTCGTCGCAGTGATCCATCACCGTCAGGTCGAACCCGCGCGCGTACTCCATCGCGCGGCGCATCAGCCCCGGCGAGGGCACGGGGTGGCCGTCGTCCGTGACGGCGACGATGCCGGCGCGCTTCATCTCGCCCATCTCCGCCAGCTCCTCGCCCTTCGAGCCCTTCGTGATCGCGCCCACGGGGAAGACGTTGGCGAGCCCGGCCGCGAGCGCCTGCTCGACGATAAAACTCGTCACGGCCGGGTTGTCGTTGACCGGGTCGGTGTTGGGCATCGCGCAGACGGAGGTGAAGCCGCCCGCGACGGCCGCCGCCGCACCCGACGCTATCGTCTCCTTGTACTCCTGCCCCGGCTCGCGCAGGTGCGTGTGCAGGTCGATGAAGCCGGGCGCGACGACGAGCCCCGTGGCGTCGAAGACCTCCGCGCCCTCCGGCGCGGGCTCGCCGCCGCGGGTCAGCGCGACCACGCGCCCGTCTTCGATAAGGAGGTCGCGCCCCCCGTTCACACCCTGCGTCGGGTCTACGACGTAGCCGTTGGCGATCAGCAGTCTCATCTGTTTCTCGGTCGTGCCGGAGCGGCGTCTTCGGTAGAGATGTTTACGGCTCGGACTTCTCGGGTGACCCGCCGCCGGCCGTGACGGCCGCGCGCAGCGGCTCGGCCTTCGGCCCCCCGGGCGCGGCCTCGGCCTCGGGCCTCGCCTGCGCGGCCGGGTTGGGGGTCGACGTAGTCACGCCCGCGCCGCCGCCGAGCAGGTAGAGCACGGCCATACGCACGGCGAGGCCGTTGGCGACCTGGTCGAGGATGAGCGAGCGCGAGCCGTCGGCCACATCGGATGCGATTTCGACGCCGCGGTTCATCGGGCCCGGGTGCATGACGATGGCGTCGGGCTTGGCGAGCCGGAGCCGCTTCAGGTTGAGCCCGTAGTGGACGGCGTACTCGCGCAGGGAGGGCAGGAAAGCCATGTCCTGCCGCTCGCGCTGGATGCGTAAGACCATCACGACGTCCGCGCTCTCTATCGCCTCCTCGACTCGCCGCGCGACGCTCAGCCTCCCTGCCCCCGCGAGGGCCGCGAACTCGGGCGGCGCGAGCGTCCCCGGCCCGGCGACCGTCACCTCCGCGCCGAGCGTCGTCAGAAGGTGCGCGTTCGAGCGCGCGACGCGCGAGTGGAGGATGTCGCCGAGGACGGCGACGCGCAGGCCCGCGAAGTCGCCCTTGCGCTGGCGGATGGTGAGCGCGTCGAGGAGCGCCTGCGTCGGGTGCTCGTGCGCGCCGTCCCCGGCGTTGACGACGGCGGCGCGGCAGACGCGCGCGAGCTGGTGCGGCGCGCCGGCCGAGGGGTGGCGGATGACGATGAGGTCGGGCGACATGGCTTCGAGGTTGCGTGCCGTGTCGAGCAGCGTCTCGCCTTTGGTCACCGAGGAGGAGGAGGAGCTGACGTTGATGACGTCGGCCGAGAGGCGCTTGCCGGCGATCTCGAAGGAGGTGCGCGTGCGGGTCGAGGGCTCGAAGAAGAGGTTGATGACGGTGCGGCCGCGTAGCGTCGGGACTTTCTTGATCTCGCGCTCGGAGACTTCGCGGAACGTCTCGGCCGTGTCGAGGAAGTGGTTGATCTCCTCGGCGCTCATGCCGCGGATTCCGAGCAAGTTTCTCTGCTTCAGCACGCCGCCCATCATTTGAACCCCGTTCGCCCCGCCCGGGAACGAAGAAGGCGGCCACTTGCGGCCGCCTTCGTTAACCCTCTTCCTCCTGCCCCGCCGGTCGCTCGACGATGGCGACGGCCTCCTCGCCGTCGAAGTCTTCGAGCATGACCTTGATGATCTCGCTCTTCTTCGTCGGCACGAACTTCCCGACGAAGTCGGCCTGGATGGGCAGCTCCCTGTGCTCCTTCCCGCGGTCGACGAGGACGGCGAGCTGCACGCGGCGCGGGCGGCCGAAGTCGATGAGCTGGTCGAGCGCGGCGCGGATGGTGCGCCCCGTGAAGAGCACGTCGTCGATGAGCAGGACGTTTCGCCCCTCGACGTCGATGGGGAGGTCGGTGCGGTTGACGATGGGGTTCGCGCCGACGGTCGAGAGGTCGTCGCGGTAGAGCGTGATGTCGACGACGCCGACGGGCGGGCGCTCGCCCTCGATGTCGGCGATCTTGTCGGCCAGGCGGTGCGCCAGCGGCACGCCGCGCCGCTGGATGCCGATCAGGTAGAGGTGCCCCGCCCCGTGGTTCTCCTCCACGATCTCGGACGCGAGACGGGCCAGCGCACGGTTGATGCGCATGCCGTCCATGATGCGCGCTTTCTCCACGAATTCCATCGGCGCGGATACTACCACAGAGCCGCCGACGTTTGGAAGGTTCGACGCGGAACGACTGACGCGTGCGTTTTGCCGCCGCGCAGAAACGACATATGATGCTCACGTTCAGCCGACACGCGCCGCCCGCTTCGGTCGCGCCGGGGGCGGCCTTACAGACACACGGAGGGTAACGGGCGTGTTCCACTCAGGACGGCCGAGGCCGCTCGCGGCGCTCGCGCTTCTCTTCCTCTTCGCCGCCGCGGCGCGGGCGCAGACGCCGACTCCGACGCCGCCGCAGGGCGCGGACGCCGTGCGCGCGCGGTATACGAAGTATGAGTACGGGGTGCCGATGCGGGACGGGGTGCGGCTGTTTACGGCGGTGTACGTGCCGAAGGACGCGTCGCAGCGGTACCCGTTCCTGCTGACGCGGACGCCCTACAGCGTCGCGCCGTACGGGGTGGACAACTACCGCTCGACGCTGGGGCCTTCGGAGAGTTTTGAGAAGGAGGGCTTCATCTTCGTCTACCAGGACGCGCGCGGGCGCTACATGTCGGAGGGCGAGTTCCTACAGGTGCGCCCGTACCGGCCGCAGAAGCGCGGGCCGCGGGACGTGGACGAGTCGACCGACACGTACGACACCGTCGAGTGGCTGCTCAAAAACGTCCCGAACCACAACGGGCGGGTCGGGATGGTCGGCATCTCGCAGCCGGGCTTCCACGTCGCGGCGAGCATCATCGACTCGCACCCGGCGCTGAAGGCCGCCTCGCCGCAGGCCCCGACCGCCGACTACTACCTCGGCGACGACGTCTACCACAACGGCGCGTTCATGCTCGCCGCCAACTTCGGCTTCTACTCCTCCTTCGTCCCGCGCGGCGGCGGCCCGGAGCCCCCGCGCGAGAGCGTGCCCTTCGACCCCGGCACGCCCGACGCCTACGAGTTCTACCTCAAGATGGGGCCGCTGGCGACGGCCAACGAGCGTCTGCTCGGCGGCCGCGCTCGCTACTGGCAGGAGATCGTCGACCACACGACCTACGACGACTTCTGGAAGCAGCGCTCCATCTGGCGCTTCATGAACAACGTCCGCTGCGCGGTGCTCAACGTCGGCGGCTGGTTCGACGCGGAAGACCCCGTGGGCGCGTTCCACATCTACCACGCCGTCGAGCGCAACAACCCCGCGGCCGTCAACCTGCTCGTGATGGGGCCGTGGTCGCACGGCGGCTGGGCGCGCCAGGAGGGCGACCGCCTCGGCAACGTCAGCTTCGCGCTGAGGTCGGCCGAGTTCTTCCGCG
>DASVSK010000064.1:0-6999 GCA_036388135.1 Pyrinomonadaceae bacterium
GGCACGCCCCCCGCGGCCTCGCCGGGCGCTTCGCGCGTCTCGGGCGCGGGGAACGGCCGCAACACGGTCGCGCCCGCCCTCGGCGCGGGCAGAGACCTCTCGCGCAGGGCGAAGTCCTGCCGGTCTGCCCCGTCGACTTTCAGCTCCGGCAGCCGCGCCAGCACGCGCGCCGTCTCCCACTCCGACAGCTTCACGGCCTGCGCCGCCGGGGCCCGCGCCCCCTGCCGCTCGTCCCGCTCCGCGCCCTCGCTCAGGCGGAACCGCAAGCCCTCCCTCTCGGCCGAGCCCGCCCCCTCGGCGGGCTCGTAAACGTCTCTGCCGGTCTCGTTCATGGCGTTCGGGTTGGCCCGCGCGCCCAAAGGCGCGAACGGGCCCAGGACGATTTGGAGCAGCAGAATCAGTGCGGGGATATTTTTCAGACGCATCTTTTTTTGAAGCCTCGCGGCGCTCTCTTTGATTTCTCGCGCTTCGGGGCAAAGCCGGGTCACGCCCCGGTTGAAGGAACGTTGCCGTGTGTCTTTACTTGCGGAGCGCGAACGGGAGCGGGAATCTCTAACGGCGTATCGGGTCTCTGACGAACATACCATTTGACACCGGCCCCGACAAAAAGTTCATTCCGCCGCCCCCGGCCGCGGGCAAGCCGGGGCGAGACAAAAAACGGAGGCCCCGAGTCCTCTGCGAACTCGGGGCCTCTGTTTCATAGCTCGGCTGTCTTCCGGCGGCTGGTCAGCGCCCCGGCGGCGTCACTCACTTACACTTCGAGTAGCCGCAGTCGCGGCAGAAGTCGCAGCCGGAGGCGTGCTCCAACTGGCCGTGGCACTCGGGGCATTCGGCGATGAGCGAGTAGTTGCGGCTCGTCTCGACGCTCTCGGGGACGGCGGCGGCCTGCGCCTTCGGCGGCTGCTGCTGGTAGGCCAGGGCGCGCGCCGAGTCGGGCTGGCTCTGGAGGCGGCGGCTCGTCAGCATGACGCACTCGGCCACGGCCTGCTCCGGGGACGTCAGCAGGCGCTCGTTGAACCAGACCGAGTGCGTGCCCGTCACCTTGTTGAGCGAGCGCGCCACCTCGCGCGCGTCGAAGCCGCCGCGCAGCATCTTCGAGGCGAGCAGTCCCACCCCGCCCGAGATGGGGCCGGTGGCGAAGACTTCGAGGATGTCGACGCCGTCGTGGTTGACCGTGACGTAGAGGTTCTGCCCGTCGAAGGGAATCTGCCACGTCGCGCCGACCAGCTCGCGCGGGCGCTCGATGCGCACCACGTCGCCCGAGTCGGTGCGTCGGACGGGCGAAGGCGCGGCCGACGCCGCCGGCGCGGAGCGCGCCTCGACCCTCGCCGCCGGCGCGGGTTCGGGCGACTGCGCCGCCGTCTGGGCCGTCGCCGCCTCGGCCACGACGGCCGCGTCGCACGCGACCTCGCCCTTAGGCTCAGCGCCCACGACGGCGGAGAGCACCTGCGAGTCGCGGCTCCCGTCGCGGTAGTAGCTGACGGCCTTGCAGCCCAGCTCGCGCGCCAGCCGGTAGAGCCTGTCGACCGACTCCAGCGTGTCGTCGCGCGAGCCGTTGCAGGTCTTCGACACGCCGTTGTCGACGTTGCGCTGCGCGGCGGCCAGCACGTAGACGTGCTGCTCGGCCGTGATCGACATCGCGGAGATGAAGTAGTCGGGCAGCTCCGCCTCGTGAGCGCAGACGTGCTCGGCCGCGCGGTCGATGGACTCCTGGTCGGTCTGGTCGACCGTCATCCCCAGCGCCTCGGCGGCGAGCGTGTGGACGTAGGTGCGCTTGCCCAGCGTGTCCTGCCGGACGTAGGCCCAAGAGAAGTTCGGCTCGACGCCCGACGAGGTCTCGGCCACGAGCGAGATGGTGCCGGTCGGCGCAATCGTCGTCGTCTCGTAGTTGCGCGGCGTCAGCTCGACGTCCTCGGGGACGCCTATCTCCTCACGGAGGAACTTGTCGTAGGCGGCCTTGTTCGGCTTGTACTCGGGGAAGACGCCCTTCTCCGCGCCGAGGCGGCACGACTCGACCCAAGCCTCGCGCCGCACAAAGCCCATCGCCTCGTCCATCAGGTCAATCGAAGTGTTCGAGCCGTACTTGACCTTGAGCTTCATGCACAGGTCCGCAAAGCCCATGATGCCGAGGCCGACGGGGCGCGTGCGCTTGACCACGTCGTCTATCTCGGGGAGCGGCCACGCGCAGGTGTCGATGACGTTATCGAGGAAGCGGACGCACCAGTGGACGGCGTCGGCGAGGCGCTCCCAGTCGAGCCGCGTCTCGGCGTCGTAGAACTTGGCGAGGTCGATGGAGCCGAGGTTGCACGAGTTGTTGAAGTGGAGCGCCTGCTCAGCGCACGGGTTCGTCGCGTAGATGGGGCCCATCGACTCCATCATGTGGTTGTTGCGGTTGACCTCGTCGATGAAGATGACGCCCGGCTCGGCGTAGCGGTGCGCGCTGGCGACGATGCGGTTCCAGACGTCGGGCGCGTAGACCATGCCGGGGCGCGGCGGCTCCTCGCGCCTGCACTGGTCGAGCAGCCCCGACTCCTTCGCCTCGACGAAGGCGGCGCGGTCGCGGAAGGTCACCGTCTCGCCGTTCGAGAGGCGGTAGACGGCGTAGCTGTCCTCCTGCACCGCGTCGTAGACGGCGTCCTCCCACGGCTCGCCGTCGAAGGAGAGCTGGTACCACTGCTTGGCGTCGACGGCCTCGAAGAACTTGTCGGTCACCGTCACCGAGATGTTGAAGTTGGTCAGGCTGTGCTGGTCGTTCTTGGCGTGGATGAAGCGGAGCACGTCCGGGTGGTCGACCCTCATGATGCCCATGTTCGCGCCGCGCCTGACGCCGCCCTGCTTCACCGTGTCGGTCGTCGTGTTGAAGATGTTCATGAACGACACGGGGCCCGAGGCCACGCCGTGCGTCGAGCGCACCATCGCCCCGGCCGGGCGGAGCTTCTCGAAGGTGAAGCCGGTGCCGCCGCCCGTCTGGTGGATGATGGCGGCGTCGGTCGCGGTCTTCATGATGCCGGCGATGGAGTCGGGGACGTCGAGGACGAAGCAGGCGGCGAGCTGGCCCGAGGGCTTCCCGGCGTTGACGAGGCAGGGCGTGTTCGGCACGAACTCGCGGCGGAGCATGATGCCGGCCATCGTCTGGTAGAACTCGTCGCGCTTGACGATGTCGCCTTCGGCCTGCGCGACGTGCCCGACCACGCGGCGGACGATGTCGGGCCACTCCTCGATGGGCTCGCCCTGCGCGTCCTTCAGGCTGTAGCGCTTGGCGATGACGCGGCGGGCGTTCAGGCCGATCACTTCGGCGGCGGCGGGCGCGGCACCCGTGATCTCAAAGGCGTTCGGGCTTCCCTGCGGTGCGTTCGGCTCGATAACGGTGCTCATCTTCTCTTCTTGCCTTTCCCGCGCTCGTGGGGGGCGCGAGGCGACGTCTCTCCATTTCTGTCGAAAAAATTGCGGCGCGAACTGCGCGCCGTCACGTTTGTGGCTCGGGTACTTCGTGGCTGGTCTGGCCGGGAGGCGAGCAAGTCCCCGTGCCAGGGAGTCCCCACCCGGGGGTTCCCGGCACCCGGAACCGTCTCTTTCCAAACGGCGCGAAGAATACACCCGGCCGATTTGCTTGTCAAGAAGAATAGCACAAGATATTGTGCTATGTCCTGTAGACTGCTCCAATAGAGCGGGCAGGCTGAGGTTTTACGTTAAGGCCGGGGCGGGCTCTTTTTCCTCCCGAAACGGGCGCTTTCCGCGCCCCCGCCGCCCCCTCCCCCCGAGGCCCGCGGAGGCAGTAGGCGGGGGCGGTTTTTCATCTAAACCTGTCGGATTTTTTTCGACCATAAGACGAGGGGGAGAGATGACTTTGAAGGAGACGACGAACGGCCACAAAGACGCGCTCGTGCGCGCGACCGCGGCCGACGGGCTCATCCGCTGCATGGCGGCGGTGACGACCGACACGGTGGCCGAGGCCGCGCGCCGCCACCAGACCTCGGGCACGGTCACGGCGGCGCTGGGGCGGACGCTGACGGGGGCGCTGCTGCTGGGCGCGGGTCAGAAGGAGTTCGACCGGCTGACGGTGCAGGTCGAGTGCGACGGCCCCGTCCGCGGCATCACGGCCGAGACGAACGCGCGCGGGCGGGTGCGCGGCTACGTCCGCGAGCCGGCGGCGGACGTGCCGCTCAACGCGGCGGGCAAGTTCGACGTGAGCGCCGTGGTCGGCGGCGGCATGTTCTACGTCACGTACGAGTCGGGCTTCGACATCGGCCTCTACCGCGAGCCGTACCGCGGCGCGGTGCCCATCGTCTCGGGCGAGATCGGCGAAGACTTCGCCTACTACCTCGCCAAGTCGGAGCAGGTTCCGTCGGCGGTGATGCTCGGCGTGCTGGTGCGCGCGCGCGAGTCGGGCGAGACGTTCGTCGAGGCCGCGGGGGGGCTGATGATCCAGGTAATGCCGGGCGCGGACGAGGGGGTCGTCGCGGCCATCGAGGCGGCGGTGGGGCGGACGCCGCACACCACGGCGCTCATCCGCGAGGGCGCGCGCCCCGCAGACCTTCTGCGCACGGCGCTCGGCGGGGTGCCGTTCGAATTGCTGGAGGAGCGCGAGGTCGGCTTCAGTTGCACCTGCTCTTACGAGCGCGCGGCGTCGCTCGTCTCATCCATTGACGGGGCGGAGCTGGAGTCGATGCTGCGTGAAGACCGCGGCGCGGCGCTCACCTGCCACTTCTGCAACGAGACCTACCGCATCGATGAGCCCTCGCTCGCCGCGATGGTAGAGCGGAGCAGGGACGGCCGCGGGTGAGATGGAGCCGCGACGTGAAGTCGCCGCCGGAGAAACGAAAAGAGGCCGGACGACGAGTCCGGCCTCTTTAGTTTTGGATTTAGTTTTGGACGTCTACTTCCCTACTTCGCGGAGGTCGTGCCCGAGGAGGGGAGCAGGTCGAAGTTGCCTATCTCGCGGTTGTGGCTGTCGAGCACGCCCATCACGTCCGAGGTCTCTTCTAGCATCTGCTTGGTCATCTGGATGGAGTCGGAGAGCTGCTCGAAGTCGAGCGACGAGACGCGCTCGGGCGTCGGGAGCGTGACGACCTGGTCGTTGACTAACCCGAAGAAGTTCTCGATGGACTGGAGCTGCCCCTCGACGAGCTTGACCGAGCGCTCCAGCTCGGAGAACTGCGCGAGGCGTCGCCTGAGTATCTCGACGTTGGCCTGCTGGATGCGGCGCGCGCGGTCGTCGGGCGCGCCCTCGACCGAGCGCTCGGCCTGCGCGAGCTGGTTCTGCACGGCCTGCCGGTTGATCGAGCGCAGGTGGTGCTTGCGGCGGCGGTAGACGTCGAGCAGGTCGACGAAGTCCTCCCAGCGCTGCTCCAGGCTGCGGATGTTGAGCGGCAGGTCTTTCGCGCCGGTGAACTTGATGTAGTTGTCGAAGACCTTGTTCTTGAGCCACTTGAGGTAGAGCACGGCCTCGCGCTCGCGCGGGTCGAAGCTCTCGATGAGGCGCTCGCGCTGCTTGCTGCGCAGCTCGGCCAGCCGCTTGCGGTTGCGGCCGTCGACGAGGCGGCGGTAGAGCGAGCTGGCGGGCACCGTCGCCAGGTACGCGCCCTCGGCGACGAGCGCCGCCGCCAGCGGGATGGGCGACCAGGTGTAGGCCGCGGCGACGGCGAAACCGGCCATGCCCCAGAAGTTGGCGGGCTCCATGACCGCCTCTTTCAGGTATTCGAGACTGAGCTTTCTCTCCGCCATAAACCTCTTACTTCTTGAACGGGGCCGTGCGCTTCCCTTTTAAGACTCGGCGTTCCGGGACTCAGGAGTTCGACTCGCCCGACCCGGCCGGAAGCGCCGGCGCGCTCTTCTGCCCCTCGCCGAGGAGCCCCATCCCGCGCTTGTACTCGGCCAGCTTGTCGTGCAACTGCATGTCCATCGCCTCGCGCTCGATCTCCTGCATCTGCGTGTCGACGCCCGAGGTGCCGAGCTGGAGCTTGGCCTCGGCCGTGGCCGCGCGGCGGTCGATCTTGTCGCGCATCTCGTTGAAGGTCGAGGCGTCGTCGCCGATCTGGAACGACGACATCGTCTGCGCGAGCTGCTCCTGGAGCTTGGCCTGCTTCGACTGGTTGATGAGCTGCATCGCCTCGGCGCTGCGGCGCTGCATCTGGAGGATGTAGTTGTCGCGGGCCTTCCTCGCCTGTTCGGATGCGCGCGAGGCGTGGTCGAGTTGCTGGCCGGTCTTCGAGAGGTCGAGCTGCGCCTGCTGGAGCTGCCCGATGTAGGCCGTCGCGATGTCGTCGCGGTTCATCTTGATGGCTGCCTTGATCTTCGAGTCGAGGTCGACGACCTGCTCTTCGAGCCGGTCCTTGTTCTTCGCCAGCAGCCGCTCGGTCGCCATCACCTGCGCGACCGAGTTGTTCAGCTCCGGCACGCGGTCGCGCATGTCGCGGATGGTCTGCTGGAGTATCAGCTCGGGGTCTTCGGTCTTCTCGATGATGCCGCCGAACATCGCGCGCAAACTGCGCTTGAACCTGGCCCACACGCCCATCTTCTTCTCGCCCTCCGCTCCCTCCGGCCGCGGCCGCGAGGGGTGCTCGCAAATCTTTCCGCCCCGAAACTTTAAGCCGACGACGGGGCCGCAGACATTGTACGAAAGCCCGCGCCGCCGGGTTCACCTTCCCTCTTGACGCCTCAAATCTCTCTCTGCCGCGAGTATAACAGGACAGGCGCGCCGCTCGCCAGAGCGACGGGAGCAGGCCGGGAGCAGGCAGATGGCAGTTGAAAGCGCCGCCGCCGAGAACTCCGGATTACCCTCTAACTTTCGTGAAGCCGGGCGGGCGGATTTAATCTTTCAACCTCCTCCCGATGTCGCGGCGGTAGTGGACGCCGTCCCAGCGGACGCGGGAGGCGGAGTCGTAGCAGCGCGAGAGGGCTTCGCCGAGCGTCGGGCCGGTGGCGGTGACGCCGAGGACGCGGCCGCCCGCCGTGACGAGCGAGCCGTCGGCGGCGCGCGCCGTGCCGGCGTGGAAGACC
>DASVSK010000065.1:0-2336 GCA_036388135.1 Pyrinomonadaceae bacterium
GGGGTCATGCTCGTCGTAGACGGTGTTGGCCGAGAAGCTACAGTTGACGACGCGCACGCCGAGTTCGGGGTGCGCGAGCAGGTAGTCGAAGCCCGCCAGCACGTTGAAGAGCGAGGCGTCGCCAGCCGAGAGCCCGACGAGCCTGGCCTTCGGCGCGTAGCCCGCGTACTTGCCGCCGGAGCTTGAGCCGCTGCCCGCGATGATGCCGCCGACGAAGGTGCCGTGGCCGCTGAGCTGGTCTGTGTCGGGGAGCGTCTCGACGTTGACGGGCGCGACGAAGTCGAGCAGGTTCGCGCCCTGCAAGTCGGCGAGCTTGACGTTGCGCAGCACGCGGTTCGAGAGGTCGGGGTGCGTCGAGTCGAGCCCGGTGTCGATGACGGCGACCGTGACGCCGTTGCCCTGGAAAGAGCCCACACCGCTCGCGCGCCGGAGGTCTTCGTCCTGGCGCACGCGCAGCAGCCCGGTCTGCGAGCGGCTGTCGTCGGCGTTCCACTCGAGCGTGCGGTTCTTCGAGACGTAGCGCACCGAGCGGAGCTTGCTGACTTCGACCAGCCGGCGCTTCGACGTCGTGACGACGACGACGGGGAGCGCGCGGAAGCGCGTCCCGCCGCGGACGCCCAGCGCCTTCAGCTCCGCGATGTCGGCGTCGGTGACGGGGCGGTGGTAGACGACGGCCGCGTTGACGTTGCTGTCGTCGGTGAGCGCGTCGAGCGTCGAGGCCAGTTCCGGGTCGAAGCTCATCAGCCCCACGTCGCCCGCGGGCGTCTTCGCGGCGAGCATCGAGAGCGCGTCGGCGTCGACCAGCCGGAACCCGTCCGCGCCGGTCATGGTCACGCCGTCCGCCCCGGTCATCGTCACGCCGTCCGCGCCCGTCATCGTCACCCCGCTCGTCGGCGCGGAGAAGATGGTGCCGTCCGTCTTCGTGGCGATGATCTGGCTCGCGCTGTCGATGCGGATGGCGTCCGCGCCCGTCATCGTCACGCCGTCGGCACCCGTCATCGTCACGCCGTCGGCACCCGTCATCGTCACGCCGTCCGCCCCGGTCATCGTGACGCCGTCCGCGCCCGTCATCGTCACGCCGTCGGCGTGCGTCGCCGCGTAGGAGTTCGAGCCCGTGTAGCTGACGCCGTCGACGGTGGCGGCGCGGCCGCCGTCCGCGCCGGTCATCGTCACGCCGTCGGCCGAATCGTTGAAGATGATGCCGTTGACCTGGAAGGCGAGCAGGGCGTCGGCCCCGGTCATCGTCACCCCGGAGACGTTGTCGTAGTAGATGCCGTCGGCGGGCGTAGTCGTCAGACCCTGCGTGCCGCGGATGATGATGCCGGCGCTCGCGGGGAGCGGGCACAGGAGGGCGACGACCAGGGCGAGGGCCGCGGCCCGGCGTAGACTTTGGGGGCTTAGAACTTGGAGCATCTTTGGGGCTTTGGGGCTTCTGCTGTTTCCGGCTCGCGATTCGGGGCGGGGCCCGAGTCGCGAGCAAGTTCGTGCGGGGCTTGCGCGCCGTAAACCGGCTTTAGGTTTGTACACCGTCCTTTTAAATCAATTGTTACGTTTCTCTTGTAATTTGCTATTTCCTTCGTTGCTTTCCCGTTCTCGCCGCCGCGGGAGTCGCGGGAAGTCACTTGAGCAGCTCCCTGTAGACCCTCTGCGTCTCGGCCGCGGGCTCGACGCCCAGCTCCTTCCGCAAGAGCTTCTTCAGCGTCTCGTACTGCTCGCGGACGGCGACGCGGTTCCCCTGTGCGGCGTGCGCGCGCATGAGGTGGCAGTGGACGTCCTCGCGGAAGGGGTCTTCGCGCAGGATGCGCTGCGAGAGCGTGAGGGCGCGCGCCCAGTCCTCGGACTTCTGCGCGATCCGGGCGAGGATTTCGAGGATGCGCAGGTACTGCTCGCGGCAGTAGGAGCGCTGCTCCTCGACCCAGGCGTCGTAGGAGCCGTGCATGAACTCGCCGCGGTAGAGGGCGGCGGCCTCCTCGTAAGCGCGGACGGTGGCCTCGGCGTCGCGCGAGCGTCGCGCGGCGTCGCCTTCGGCGACGAGCCGGTCGAACTCCTCCGTGTCGATGCGGTAGGAGAACTCGGGGTTGAGCTGGTAGTCGCCGTCGCGGTAGAGCAGGAAGTTCTGCTTCAAGGGCTGGTTGCTGTTGAGCGCCTTGCGTATGTGCGAGATGGTCGGGTGGAAGTTTCGCTCGACCGAGCCGAGGTCCGACTCGTCCCAGAAGGTGTCGACGACGGCGTCCTTCGAGGCGCGGCGGTGGCGGCGCGAGGCGATGAAGCACAGAATGTCACGGGCGCGTTTCGTCGTCCACGCGTCGGCGGCGAGCGGGCGCGCCGGGTCGCGA
>DASVSK010000066.1:0-6203 GCA_036388135.1 Pyrinomonadaceae bacterium
GTGTAGACGAGGTTCGGCGCGGTGCCGCTCAACGTGCCGTGCGCGGGACCGGAGACGACCGCGAAGCTGACGGCCGCGCCGTCCGGGTCTGAGCCCGTGAGCGTGACCGCGGCCGAGGCGTCCTCGTCGACCGTGACGGACTGGTCGTCGGCCGTGGGCGCGTCGTTACCGTTCGTGATGTTGATGGAGACGGTCGCCGCGGCGGACTCGGCCGGGCCGTAGACGCTCTTGTAGGTGAAGCTGTCGTCGCCCTCGTAGTTGGCCTCGGGCGTGTAGACGAGGTCGCCGCCGGAGCCGCTCAGGCTGCCGTGCGCGGGGGGCGCGACGACGCGGTAGGAGAGGGCTCCGCCGTTGCCGACGCTGCCGGCGAGCGTGACGGCGGCGGGCGTGTTCTCGGGGGTCGTGATTGACCGGTCGACGGCCGCGAGCGGCGCGTAGAGTCGGACGAAGCGGACGCCGCCCGTCACGGTCGCCAACAGCAGCGAGCCGTCGCGCGACATCTTCATGCGCCCCTGCTGAAAGGCGCGGTTGCCGTTGCTCGTGAAGGTGTCCTCGAAGTTGTAGGCGGCGGTCTGCGCGAACGTGTTCGTGTCGAAGGCGCGCACCTCCTTCGTCGTCACCCAGGGGAAGTAGACGACGTCCTCGACCGGGTGGTAGACGACGCCGACCGGCTGCGGCCCGGCGTACTGCCCGAGCGTCGCTATCCTGGCGAAGCTCGCGTTGTAGATGAAAGTCCCGCCGTAGGTCGGGATGGCGTACTGCGTGCCGTTCCTGTTGACGCCGACCTCGTAGTTGAACCAGCCCGTGCCGTTCTCGTACCAGGTGCGGTGGGCGAGCGTGGCGTTGGGGACGTTGTAGCTGCCCCAGCGGCCGTCGGAGATGTTACCCTCGGCGAAGCCGACGACGGAGCGGTCGCCGCTCGCGGCGAGCATCGTGTCCTGGCTGAGCGTGCCGTTGGAGTCGGCGAGCAGGTGGTTGAGCGTCGTCCACGCGCCGGTCGCAGGGTTGAGCCGGCGCAGGGGTATCCAGCCCGAGCCCTCGAAGGTCGAGGTGATGAGCACGTGGTTGTCGCCGCCGTAGGCGACGGTGAACGTGCCGCCTTCGAGGGAGTAGCGCGGGAAGTTGACCTTGCCGGCCGCGCCGGTTCTGAGGTCGACGACGTGAACCCAGATGTTCGACGCGTCGCGCGTGCGGTCGGCGACGACGAGCGTGTCGCCGTCGGGCGAGAGGTCGAGGCCGGCGAGGTTGCCGCCCAGGTTGAAGGGGGGCAGGAAAGAGTTCGTGCCGAGCTGGTAGCGCAGGACGCTCGCCCCGCTCGTGACGTAGAGGGTGTCGCGGGCGGAGTCGTGAACCATGTCCACGCGGCCGGGGGCGGGTATCAGAGTGCCGGCGGCCTCGGCCCGGTGCTGGGCGGCGAGGACAAAGGCGAGGGCGAGAATCAGTCTCGTCAGGACGCGCGCGCCCGACGGGGGGAAGTTTTTACGGGGGAACATTCTTTGTCTCCTTGAGGTGGAACTGAAGTGGGGAGCCTTTCGAGTGATTGAGGAAGAGCGGGGCGGACGACGGCCGACAGCGCGGCTCTCAGGATTAAGCTGACCGCCGGGTCAAAGTCCTGGGTGGCCGGGGGAACTTTCGGCGTCGTCGGCGGGGCGTCGGGCGAGCTGGTCGGGAGCAGCCTGCTTCAACAATTAGCATCCTCGACGCGGACAAGACAAGAGAAAAACTTCGGGAAATCAAGGAAAACTCTTCCTGAAAGCGGGCAAATGTCTTCCGCAAAACCCGGCGGTCTTTCGTAAAAGCCCGATGCGTTTCGTCTTCACAAAACTCTTCTACGCGCTGCTCGCGCTCGGCTTCATGCCGCTGTCGCTCTCGTGGGGGCGGCCGGGCTTGCGGTGGCTGGCGCTCGGCTTCGACGCGTGCGTGCTGGCGGCGGCCGTCTGGGACGCGCGCGCGAGCGGCCTGCCCGCCGGGCTCGAAATCTTCCGCGAGTTCGGCGGCCGCTTCCACATCGGCGCGGAGACCGAGGTGCGCGTCCGCGTCGAGAACCGCACGCCGCGCGCGTACCGTCTGAAGGTCAAGGACGAGCACCCGCCGGAGCTGACGCTGCTCTCGCCGCGCGAGACGCGGCTCGACGTCGGGCCGCAGGAGTCGCTGGTCTTCTCCTACACGCTCAGGCCGACGCGGCGCGGGCGATTCGAGTTCGGGCGCGTGGCGCTGCGCTGGAGGACGCGGCTCGGGCTGGCGTGGCGCGAGGGTAGCGTGGGCGAGGCGGTCGCGGTCAAGGTCTACCCGAACGTGAGGCGCGCGCGCGAGGCGGAGCTGAAGGCGCTCGGCGCCCGCTCGCTCGTCGCGGCGCAGCGCCGTGCGGCGTGGCGCGGCGAGGGGCGCGACTTCGAGAGCCTGCGCGAGTACGTGCCGGGCGACGAACTGCGCCACGTCTCCTGGAGCGCCACGGCGCGGCGCGGCCGCCTGACGACGCGGCAGTACCAGATTGAGCGCGACCAGACCGTGCTCGTCGCGCTCGACGCGGGGCGTCTGATGACGGCGCGCATCGAGCGCGAGACGAAGTTCGACACGGCCATCCACGCCGCGCTCGCCCTGATGAGCGCCGCGCGCCGCGCGGGCGACCACGCCGGGCTCCTCGTCTTCGGCCGCCGCGTCAAGTCCTACGTCCCGCCGTCGAAGGGGCGCGAGCAGTTAGACCGCGTGCTCGAAGCGCTCCACGCCGTCGAGCCCGAGCTGATCGAGCCGTCATACACGCGCGCCTTCGAGTTCGTCGCCGCCAACTGCAAGCGCCGCGCGCTCGTCGTCCTCCTCACGGACCTCGTCGACGAGGAGGGCTCGCGCGAGCTGCTGACGAGCTTGCGCATACTCCGCCCGCGCCACCTCCCGCTCGTCGTCACCATCGCCGACCGCGACCTCCGCTCCTCCGTGCGCGACGCGCCGGCCGACGCGCGCCAGCTCTTCGCCCAGTCGGTCGCCGAAGAGATCATGCTCCAGCGCGAGGCCGCGCTCCGCCTCGTCGAAGCGCAGGGCGGCCTCGCCCTCGACGTCAACGCCGGCACGCTCGTCCCCGCGCTCCTCGAAACCTACATCCGCGTCAAAGAGCGCGGCCTGCTGTGAAGGGGAAAGTTATTTGTCGAATTCGATGCGGTCGTAGACGTCGGCGAGCGCGACGCGGCAGTTGACGGATTCGAGCATGAGGGCGGCGTCATCCCCTTCCAGCGCGGCGCGCGGCCAGGTGCCGTCGGGTTGGCGGGAGAAGTGTTCGAGCAGCGCGCGGTCTTGCAAGACGAGCACGTAGTCCCGAAGCGTCTCTATCGACTTGTAGCGCTCGAACTTTTCGCCGCGGTCGTAGGTCTGGGTCGAGCGCGAGAGGACTTCAAAGATGACCACGGGGCTGAGGAGCACGTCGCCGTGCCGGTCGTGGAAGAACGCCTCGCCGCAGGCGACGGCGAGGTCGGGGTAGGCGTAGAGCCCCGACTCGCCCGCGCGGACTTTCATGTTCGGCGAGAAGCCGCGGCAGTTCGTCCCCCGGAGCTGTGGCCCGATGGCGGCGTTCAGGTTGAAACAGATGGCGCTGTGCGTCGGGCTCTCGCCCGCCATCGCGTAGACGGTGCCGTCCAGAAACTCGTGTCGAATCTCGGACGGGCGTTCGAGGGCGAGATATTCTTCCGGCGTGAAGACCGCCAGCGCGCGTCTTGTTGACATGGCGTAAACCCCTTGCCGCCCCCGGCTCTCGCGGCGGCGCGGACGATTATACTCCTAAAACTCTCAATCCTTTTCCGCCGCGTCAGCGCCGCGGCCGGCGAGGAGCAGGTAGGCGTAGAGCGCGAGG
This sequence comes from Pyrinomonadaceae bacterium, assembly GCA_036388135.1. Taxonomy (GTDB): domain Bacteria; phylum Acidobacteriota; class Blastocatellia; order Pyrinomonadales; family Pyrinomonadaceae; genus QHXN01. The sequence goes on from DASVSK010000066.1 coordinate 3,839, forward strand.
CCGGTGACGGCGGCGACGGCGATCTTCACGGCGGCAGGGATGGTGGGGGCGGGCGAGATGAAGCCCTCGATGACGGCGGCGAGGGCGAGCAGCGGGACGCAGCCGGTGATGAGCTGCGCGGCCTCGCGGCCGCGGAGCCGCAGGTTGTCGAAGCGCGGGCGGTCGCCGGGGAAGAGCAGCGCCGTGCCGAAGAGCATCCCGGCCCCGCCCGCGATGAAGATGCAGGTCAGTTCGACGACGCCGTGGCCGGCCATGAAGGTCAGAAGCTCGTGGCCGTAGCCGGCGCGGTAGGTGAGCGCGAGCACCGAGGCGTGCGAGAGGCCGTTGAGGGCCATGTAGTAGAGCGTGCCGAGGCCGAAGGTCGCGCCGAGGGCGAAGGCGTTGAAGGTGACGCGGATGTTGTGCGTGCCGATGTAGCTCGCGGCGAGCTGGTTCGCCTCGTTGGCGCTCTGCCACCAGCGGGGCTTGCTTTCGAGGATCAGCTCGCGCTCGTGCGCGGCCACGCCGGCCAGCTCGGAGAACTCCGGGTCGCTCGTCGTGGCGGCGAAGGCCATCACGGCGAAGAGCGCGTAAGTGGCGAAGGCCAGCGCCGTGTAGCGCCATGTGCGCCGGAAGGCGCGGGGGAAGTCGCGCGCGAAGAAGTCGCGGACGCGGCTGCGCCCCTCGGAGGCCCCGGCGCGGTAGATGCGGCCGTGCGCGCGGATGACGAGGCTGTTGAGGTAGTTGACGAGGCGCGGGTCGCGGCTCTCGGCGCGCGCGATGGCGAGGTCGGAGGCCGTGCGCCGGTAGATGCGCCCCAGCTCGCGCACCTCCTCGCGGTGCAGCCGCCGCAGGGACGAGCCGTCGAGCAGCCGGAGCAAGTCCTCCAGACGCTGCCACGCGCCCTTCCGCTCGTTGATGAAACGGTCCGACGAAGGCATGGGTGTTACGAATTTTTGATTTTAGATTTGAAGCCGTGAGCGCCCAGCCCTCAGCTTTCGGTTTGGCCGAACGCCGAAGGGACGGTGCTGACGGCTTCTTCAAATCAACAATCAAAAATCAACAATCTAAAATTTCAATCGATTCTCATGCGGCGGTAGCGCGCCTCGACGAACATGTAGAGGCCGTAGGCGACGAGGCCGAGCGCCACCGCGCCGAGGACGTAGGGGCCGTAGGGCCTCTGCTCAAGCGCGAGCAGCGCGCCGCTCAGGCCGCGCGCCTCGTCGGCGCGCGCGTGCAGCGCCGCCTGGATGAGGAAGATGCCGATGATGCCGAAGACGACGCCGCGCGCCGTCAAGCCCACCTGGCCGGCGCGCATCGCCATCGCGCGCGCCGACTCGCTCATCTCGTGGCGCTTCCACTTCTCGCAGAACTTGGCGGTGAACGCCTTGTAACACTGGTAGAGGCCGAAGCCGACGACGCACAGCCCACCGAGCCCCACCAGCCAGCGCCCGAGGGGGAAGGCGAAGACGGCCGCCGTCCACTCCTTCGACTGCTGGTCGCTGCCCTTGCCCGCGCCGTGGCCGAGGATGAGCTGCACGGCCGAGTAGCCCAGTCCCGCGTAGACGAACCCGATGCAGGCGTAGCCGAAGCGTATCGAGAGCCCCTTCAAGTCCGAGCCCTTGTCCTCCGTGTCCCGGAGCGCCTGCGTGAGCCGCCAGAGCGCGTAGGCGGCGAGCCCCGCGGCGACGACGCCGAGCAGGACGCGCCCGAAAGGCTGGCGGAATATCTGCGTGAGCGCGCCGCGCGAGTCGGTCGGCTCGCCACCCTCGTACGCGCCGACCGCCGCGAGCGAGCCGATGAGGACGTAGACCACGCCCTTCGCGGCGTAGCCGAACCGCGCCAGCCGCTCGATCCAGGGGCTCGCGGCGCGCGTGATCCTGCCCGCCTTCTCCCCGGCCTCGCTTAAAGAAACGTCCGCCCCGCCCATGAAGTCACCCCTTGAAAGACTGGCCCGCCCGCCCGGTGAGGTCGCGCGATGTTCTCACAGTTCGGGTTCAAAGAAAACAGTCGGCCTCGCGGGACCCCACGCCCGCTCGGCCGCGGCAAAACGCGCCGCGCGTTTCGATACAACTCCGCAATAAAATTGGTGTAAAGTCCCGGCCCGCGTCGCGCGTTTGAGACGTCCCCCGCGGGTCTTCTCCCCCGTTCAGTTTCCGAAGTGTTGGAGGTGCTTTATGACGCCGAGCGTTGACGACAGGCTGGCGGTGCGCGAGCGCCCCGGAGGGTCGCCCGTCATGTACCAGTCATGGGGCGACCTGCTCTTCATGCACTGGCAGGTTCCGGCGGAGCTGCTGCGCAAGCACATCCCGGCGCGGCTCGAAGTCGACACGTTCGAGGGGCGCGCCTTCGTCGGCGTCACGCCCTTCACGCTGTGGGGCGTGCG
>DASVSK010000067.1:0-2129 GCA_036388135.1 Pyrinomonadaceae bacterium
GTTTTTTCAGCTCCGCCTGCTCGTACGGGTCGAGCCGCGCGAACAGGTAGAACTTCTCGCCGCGCGACAGAACCGTCCCGAGGTATCTGAACTTGTATTCGAGCACCTGCCCCGGCTGCAAGTCCGAAACTTTCGGCAGCGGCTCCTCGAAGAGCTGCTCGAATTCGCCCTGCGAGACCGCCTCCAACTCAGGTAAATAGTCGTTGCCGCTCTCGCGCGCGATGCGCAGGGCCATCTGTCGCAAAGCGTTGATGCGGTTCGAGTTGTGCAGGTAGTAGCGCCGGTCTATTTCGCGCCGGCTCGCGCGGTCGTCGACGACCTCCTGTTCGTTGCGCAGGTAGCCGAGGTAGGCGCTGACGTTCGGGCCGAACTCCTGCGACGCGGGGTCGGCGCGCTCCCGCCTCTGCGCGGCCGCGACCGCAAACGCGGAAAGCAGCAAAAGGGTCAGGGACAGGAACCTGTGCAGCCGTCTCGCTCTTCTCATGACACTCACGCCCGTCGAACCTTCGGCGTCTTCGAGTCCTTACACGGGAGCGCGTCTCGTCTGGATTTCGGGGGTTCGGGCGTGTCGAATCTTATCACAAATTGCGTGCCCCGCACGCGCGGTGCTACATTCGCAGCGCACCGGAAAGGTTCTTTATGCCCAACGAAAAGTCGGACGAGCCCCGCCCCGCGCAGGGCCCGGAGTTCAAAGGCAGGCGCGTGGCGCTGGGCGTCTCGGGCGGGATTGCCGCGTACAAGGCCGTGGAGGTTCTGCGCGGGTTGCAGCGCGCCGGCTGCGACGTGCGCGTCGGGATGACGAAGCGCGCGTGCGAGTTCGTCACGCCGCTCACCTTCTGCGCGCTCTCCGGCTCGCACGTCGTCGTCGACGACTACGCGCCCGACAACCCCGACCCCATCGCGCACATCACCTTCTCGCAGTCGGTCGAACTCTTCGTCGTCGCGCCCGCGACGGCCAACGTCATCGCCAAGTTCGCCAACGGCGTCGCCGACGACTTCCTGACCTCGACCTACCTGGCCTCGAACGCGCCCGTCGTCATCGCGCCGGCCATGAACACAACGATGCTGTTGCACCCCGCGACGCAGCGCAACCTCGCTCGGCTGCGCGCGGACGGCGTGCGCATCGTCGAGCCCGACGCGGGCGAGATGGCCTGCGGCACGGTCGGGCCCGGCCGTCTGTCCGACCCCGGCCTGATAGTCTCCGCGGCGCTGGAAGTTTTACGCGGGGCGGGACAAGGGCGCGCGCAAGACCTCGCGGGCGAGCGCGTGCTGGTCACGACCGGGGCCACGCGCGAGGAGATCGACCCCGTGCGATTCATCTCAAACCACTCTTCGGGCCGGATGGGCTTCGCCGTGGCGGAGGCCGCGCGCTCGCGCGGGGCGTCGGTGATGGTCGTCGCGGGCGCGACGACCGCCACGCCGCCCGAAGGCGTGCGCGTCGTGCGCGCCCTCTCGGCCGCCGAAATGCGTGACGCCGTGATGCTCGAAGTCGAGAACGCGACGGTCTTCATGGCGGCGGCGGCGGTGGCCGACTACCGCCCCGCGGCGCGCGCTGACGGCAAGATCAAGAAGTCCGCCTCCGAGTTGGCGCTCAAGCTCGAACCCACGCCCGACATCCTCGCAGAGGTCTCGCGCGCGCGGCGCGACGGCCTTCTGGTCGTCGGCTTCGCGGCCGAGACCGAGCGCGTGGTCGAGAACGCACTCGACAAGCTCAGACGCAAGAACCTCGACGCCGTCGTCGCCAACGACCTGACGCAGGACGGCGCGGGCTTCAACACCGAGACGAACGTCATCACCCTGCTCACACGCGACCGCGAACGCCCCTCCGCGCTCCCACTCATGTCCAAGCTCGACGCCGCACACCACATCCTCGACGAAGTGGTCCGACTACGAAGAGAAAAGCAGTAGGCAGATGGCAGTAGGCAGTTAGAAGCTCGATGTCGGGGCCTCGGGGTTAATCTCTCAACACCCATGACGCGGAGCGACTGCATACTGCTGCCTACTGCCTACTGCTTTTCCTCAGTACGAGCGTATGGCGTGCATGACGCGACCCCAGACCTCGAAGTCCATGGTTTCGAGGACTTCGATGGGCTGGAAGCGGTCGTTCTCGGGCATGAGCCAGATGCGGC